>JABIBH010000259.1 GCA_018652925.1 bacterium
CGTTAACAACGCGACCAATAATGCCATCGCCAACAGGTACCTCGGCAATACGTCCGGTACGTGTGACCTGGTCACCCTCTTTAATGTGGGTATCGCTACCAAAGATAGCTGCACCAATTGAGTCTTCCTCAAGGTTCAGCACCATGCCATAGGTGTCACCAGGAAATTGGATCAGCTCGCCAGCCATAACATCCTGCAGTCCATAGATGCGGGCAATGCCGTCACCAACCTGCAAAATTGTGCCAACACTTTGGACACCAAGATCACGATCATATTTTTGTAGCTCCTGTGAAAGAACGGAGCTGATTTCTTCAGGCCTGAGTTTCAAAACAGAACCCCTTGTCTAATTACCGGACATCTGTCCGTGAAAACTGCGAGCGCAAACGGCCAAGCCCTGTGCGCAATGTACCGTCGATTACCTTGTCACCCATAGTGATGCAAACTCCGCCAAGAACAGAAGTATCAATCTTCTTTTTCATGACAACTTTGCCACCGGTAACCGTTTCTAACTTTGCCATCAGAGCGCTTTCCAAATCATCGGAAAGAGCAATTGCGGTAGTGACTAAAACACGGGTTTGTCCCTGTTCGATCTCTACCAACAATGCAAATTCATGTTCTATGTCACGCAAAAACTCAACACGGTTTCTATCGATAAGCAGATAAAAGAAATTCAAAAGAAGTTCTTCAATCTGTTCACCAAACAGAGACTTCAACAGCTCTTTCTTTTCTTGTTCAGTGACCTGTGGTCCCTCAAGAAAATGAACAAGCTCAGGATGTGTGTCCATGATTTCAGCTACAGCCCTGTAAGACTGTGCAACCGGAACCATGCACTCCTGCACAATTGTTGAATCAAGTAACGCGTTTCCATATCGGGTAGCAATCTTACGGTTACGCATTTGGCGTCTCCCCAAGATCTGCTATATAATCACTGATCAGTCGACGATGTGTTTCATCATCCAGCTTTTCGTTCAGCAGTTTTTCTGCTGCACCGATAGCCAAATCAACAACAGTGTCGCGAAGTTCAACTTGAGCCTTCTGAGCCTCGACTTCAATATCAGTCTGTGCTTTAGACAGAGTGGCCTCGGCCTTATCCTGTGCTTCGGTTTTAATCCGAGTTGCAAGATTTTCTCCGGCTTTTGCGGCTTCCTGAATCCGTTCACGCTCGATGACTTTTATTTCGCCAATCTTGAGCTCAAAGTCATGCTTGATTTCTTCTGCGTCTGTTCGTGCAGTCTCTGCATCAGCAAAGTCTTTACGAATAGTTTCGCGTCGTTCATCAAGCAGACTAAGGATAGGCTCCCAAGCAAACTTCTTTAAGATCGCAACAACGATCAGAAATCCGATAATAGTGGTCAATACGACCGAAAAATCTCTATTCATTCCGTAACCTTCCGGGGTCGACGGGATTTATCCGGAATGCGTCTTTCGGGAGGAAAAATCACTCCCGAAAAATACATCAAACCGGAATCTCAACGACAGTCTAAATTATCCGCCTAGGTTACCCATCAACAGAATAACAACGAGCAGAGCATAGATTGTCAAAGCTTCAATAAAGGCAGCACCAATAATCATGGCTACCTGAATCTGGCCAATAGCCTCTGGCTGACGACCCATTGCTTCCATAGCTGAACCAACAGCTTTACCAAGACCAAGTCCTGAACCGATAGCAGCAAGGCCAACACCTAAGGGTAGTCCGATTCCTAGCAGATCCATTTTTCCTCCTTAACAGGATGTGGAGTTACGTCTCCACGTACCAGACCGAATGCCTGGTTTAATGCCCGTGCGCTTCTTCGTCGTGAGGAAGCATCAAGGCGATGTATACAGTAGACAGCAATGTAAAAACCAGCGCTTGAATAGTGCTGGTCAACAGAGCCAGAAACACAATCGGAACCTGAATTGGAATTCCGAAAGGTATATGTAGGCCAGCAAGCATGCCGGCACCAAGAACGATGAAAACTGCAATCAGTTTATCTTCGCCCATAACATTTCCAAAAAGTCGCAGGCTCAAGCTCAAAGGCTTAATCAGTTCACCAAGCACATGCAGGGGGAACATCAACGGAACAAAGCCCCACTCAAGACCAGATTTTGGAGAACCGGCAAGGTGGTGCAAATAGCCCAAAGGACCATTTTTTGTAAGCCCTACATATTGTACATAAATAAAAGTACAAAGAGCCAAAGCGATTGTTGTATTTATTGACGATGTGGACGAATGGCCAAAAGGCACAAGTCCAATCAGGTTATTTAACCAGATAAACAAAAACAGCGTGCCAAGATATGGTGTATATGTTCTGGCGCTTGGCCCGATAACAGTGTGGAACAGTCCATACAGAGTATCGACAATCATTTCAACTGCAGCCTGGAGCCTGCCTGGGTCTTGTGAACGGTTTGCGTAAACCTTGAAGAAAACCAGGGCAATCAGCAGCGATACAATAAAGGAAAAAATTACATCTATATAGCGTTGCAGAAACGATGCGGCCTCTGGGTTGTCTTCTTGAATAAGACCGATAGCAATAGCAACAATATTTATCAGGTGATATGGATCGTGATGTTCTTCGGCGTGAG
>JABIBH010000260.1 GCA_018652925.1 bacterium
CAATCATTATTTTGAAGCAGAAAATCACAGTACGGGATATTGTCAGCGGACTAGTCTGCTACAGTGGAGTTTGGGTTATTGCAACCAGGGGGAATGTATTTTCTCTTGAGTTTGCCGATTCATCTGGAGTGTTACTGGCTCTTGGCAGCACAATTCTCTGGGCACTGTATTGGGTGCTGAACAAAAAAGATACTCGCGATCCTGTTGTAGCACTCTTTCAGAACTTCCTGATTGGGACTCCGCTTGTTTTGGCGTGGTGTCTGTTGACTGGCGAATCATTGCATATTGAGCCTGTTGGTTTAGGTGGCACAGTTTACATCGGTGTGTTTGAAATGGGGCTGACGTTTGTGCTGTGGATGACTGCTTTGAAGCGGAGCGACAATGCTTCCCGGGTCGGGAATCTCATATTTTTGTCACCTCCAATTTCACTAATATTGATAGCCACAGTTCTTGGAGAAAAAATCCTGCCGTCTACAATTTATGGAGTTGTTTTGATACTGGCAGGGTTGGGTTGGCAGAGGGCTTCCAGAGGTTCTACAATTTCCACACCGTCAACTGAAACCTCAGCTCGATAACAAAGCACCTCAACGCCATTTTTCATTGCCTGTTTCAGACCAGCTGCATACTTCGGATCGATTTCATCTGCAGTAGCAAACTGTACAGCATCACTTCGCTGAACAATGTAAAGCATAACTGCACGATCACCTTGCTCAACCATATTTTCCAGTTCATGAAGATGTTTTAATCCGCGAGCAGTTACCGCATCGGGAAAAAGAGCAGTTCCATTGCCGTCAGTCAGAGTTACGTTTTTCACTTCAACCCAGCAACGTGAGTTATCGCTTTCAAGCAGAATGTCGATACGTGAATTCTTGCCGTACTTAACTTCTCGGCGGAGATTGTTATAGCCTTGCAGCTCAGTGATTGCGCCGTTGAGAATGGCTTCTTCTGCTAGTTTGTTTGGCACCGAGGTGTTGATACCAACTTTTACGCCATCGCTCTCAACGATTTCATAAGTCCATTTTAGTTTGCGTTTGGGATTGTTTGCAGGGGAGAGCCAGCATTTGCTGCCGGGAGTATTGCACGACAGCATTGTGCCGGTGTTGTTGGTGTGGGCGATGACTTTTTCACCGCCCGGAAGTTCAACGTGAACAAGGAATCGTTTTTCACGTTTTATTAAAATACCTTCAGTTAACGCAACTGGATATTTCACGCTTCAATTTTCTTAGAGCCAACCCATCGATCATAAATTGCCAGGAAGATTGCGGTAGAAAGTGCAAGTCCGGCAAAGACCCACCACATGACTTCAGGCTTGTCGATGCCGCCTCGTTCAACAGGGCCAAAGTGCTGATACATGGTTCCGCTCAGCAAGCCGCCAAACAGATGGCCAAGCGCGGTGCACCAGTAAAAGTAACCCATGTACATTCCAACTTTTCCAGGTGGAGCGATGAGTCCTGCATACTCTTTTGATTTTGGGCTTGCCATCATCTCACCAATTGAGAACACCAGAATTGCTACCACAACAACCCAGCCTGAGCCGCCACCAAGGAAAACCACAAAGCTGACTACTGTGACAAGCACACCACTGATGATTGTCATAAGAGGTTTGACTTTGCGAAGCAGGAAAGAGATTCCAATCTGTCCAATAATGATGCCCAGAGCGTTCAGGTTAATCATGTGCTCAGGTTTGATCTGTCCATTTTCCAGGAACGCCATGCTCCAGTTTGTGGTATCGACTCCCATCGATGCAAACATGCCGGCAAAACTATTGGCAAGAGGAGCTACGGTGTTGATCAGATCTGTGGTGTCTGTGTAGTCCCTGATGTATTCTGGAAGTGTCAGGAAAATCTGGTTGAACGATGTCCAGAAGCCTGCCATCAAAAGCAGGAAGAGCATGTATCGGCCTTCACCAATTTGCATCGGTTGCAGGAACCATGGTCGATTTTCGTTTTTGCTGCTTCGAAGCAGTAAATCAAGTAGCAGGTTTGCAACCAGCCAGATTGCAGCGGTTGAGCCTACCAGGCTGAATGACCACCATTTTGAGCCCATGACCAGGG
>JABIBH010000261.1 GCA_018652925.1 bacterium
AGGCTTATTGATCGATGGTGGAGAAATCGTCAATCCCAAACTCTTCACTTCATCAATCAGCTGCGTAACGCGGTCGCCCTTTTTCATTTCAGTTGTAATTGTGGAAGCCATAAAATGTGCCGGATAATGCGCTTTCAGCCAGGCAGTCTGCATCGATAAAACTGCATAGCTTGCGGAGTGAGATTTGTTAAAACCGTATTCAGCAAAGAATGCCATCTCATCAAAAACTTTGTCGGCAATTGCTTTGCTATATTCACGTTCCTGTGCTCCGACAACAAACTTCACGCGAGCCTGATCCATCATCTCTTTATTCTTCTTACCCATGGCTTTTCTCAAGGCATCCGCTTCAGCCATCGTGAAGCCGCCCATCAGAGATGCTATTTGCATTACCTGTTCCTGATAAAGAATTACACCATTTGTTTCATTCAATATTGGCTCAAGAGATGGATGTGGGTATTTAACAGCCTGCCTGCCATGCTTGCATTCAACATAGACCTTGTCCATGCCTGCGCCCAGTGGGCCTGGCCGGAAAAGTGCATTGACAGCTACAATATCTTCAAATGCTTCAGGCTTCAAATTGCGAAGAAGTTCCTGCATGCCGCTAGATTCAAGCTGAAAGACTCCCACGGTTTTACCGCTCTGCAATAATTTGAAAGACTTGGGATCATCCATCGGAATTTCTTCAGCACTGATTTTTTTACCAGTTGTTTTTTCAACAAGTTTCAGTGCCTTATCAATTACCGTTAGCGTACGCAGCCCCAGAAAGTCCATCTTCAACAAACCCATATCTTCAACAATACGCATGTCAAACTGACTGGTAATATCACCCTTGTTTGTTTTATAAAGAGGAATATGTTCAACCAGTGGCGACGGAGTAATCAACACTCCCGCCGCGTGTATGCCAGGGTTTCTTGATACTCCCTCAAGTACCAGAGCATTCTTGATCAACATATCATGCTTGGGTGATTCTTTGGCAACATCGGCAAATCCGGGAACTTCGTTGAGAGTCTTCAACAAAGTCACACCGGGACCTTCAGGAATCATTCTGCTGACTTTTTCTGCATCGGCATATGGGAATCCCAGGACACGACCAACATCCTTGATAACTCCGCGTGCGGCCATCGACCCAAACGTGATAATCTGCGAAACATTTTCCTTACCATATTTTTCAACAACATACTGAATAATTTCGCCACGCTTTTCAAAACAAAAATCGATATCGATATCTGGCATTGAGATACGATCAGGGTTCAGGAATCGTTCAAAAATCAGTTTGTTTGACATTGGATCAATATCTGTAATGCCGAGGCAGTAACAAATGAGACTACCTGCTGCAGAACCACGCCCCGGCCCCACAGGGATACTGCGCTCGCGGGAAACTTTGATAAAGTCCCACACAATCAGGAAATATCCTGCATACCCCATCCTTTTAATAATTCCGAGCTCATATTCAAAACGCTCAGTCAACTCATCATCAATCCTGTCATAGCGATTCTTGAGTCCCTCACTGCCCAGACATCGTAAATATTCATCTGGATTACTGAAGTTTTCAGGAAGTGGAAACTCAGGCAACAGCAGTTCACCAAGTTTGATATCGAGGTCACACATCTCAGCTATTCGCAAAGTGTTGGCACAAGCTTCAGGCCAATCCTTGAACAGCTCCAGCATTTCCTGAGAACTCTTCAGGTAAATCTGATCCGTATCATAACGCCACCTGTTGGGTTCGTCATACTGCTGGTTTGTTCCGATACATAGCAACAGATCATGAGCCTGCGAGTGCATTTTATCCAGATAGTGGCAATCATTTGTACAGACAACACCCAAACCGGTAGCCGCAGCAACTTCAGGCATCATCTGCCTGACTTTGGTTTCTGCGTCAATACCATGGTCCTGAATTTCCAGAAAGTAATTATCTTTGCCCAGGATCTCTGAATATTCCGATGCAACACGAATAGCTCCGGCAACATCATCATCAAGCAACATTCTGCTTGGCCCACCTGAGAGGCAGGCACTCAGCCCAATAATTCCCTCACTGTGCTTTGCAAGCAGTTCCTTGTCGATACGTGGCTTGTAGTAAAAACCATCAAGATAGCCTGCAGAAGAAAGCCGTAACAAGTTGCGCCAGCCAGTTTCATTCTTGGCCAGTAAAACCATATGCCGATTCCGCTTGGATTTATCGACTGTTGTATGATCCAGATGGTTATCACACATATATGCTTCAGTACCGATAATCGGTTTGACGCCAGATTTTTTACAATTCAGGTAAAATTCAACAGCCCCAAACATGTTGCCATGGTCAGTAAGCGCCAGCGCAGGCATACCAAATTCGGCAGCTCTTTGAGCCATCGCCTTGGTCTTCATGGCTCCATCAAGCAGGGAGTAATCCGAGTGATTATGTAAATGAACAAATGTATCTTGGGGCATTGCCTACCATTCTTGCTTTTAAGTTGTCAACTGAAACAGAATAGCAACAGATTCAACATTAGTCCACTTCAACTAGTGAGTTAGTTATTATTTTCCATGTTTTTGTTGTCGAATTACCAGAATTATCACTCACAGCAACGTCAAGAGTGTGATCTCCAACGGCAGTGGCATCTGGAATGGTAATCAGCAACCTTTTACGAGGCATATCCGGTTCTACAATCAGATTCGACCCATCCAGTTTCACCTCGATACTTCCCATGTCGATTCCGGATTCCGAGTCAGACATCAGAATTATTATCTCTCCCCATTTTGGGAATGTTATTCCGTTGATAGTAGAAACCATCCTTGGCTTTACTTGTATGTTGGCACTGTCGGTGCCAATCTCTGGTGCTGAATTATCAATAAACAGTGCATACTTGCCTGGCTTTGTTGCAAAGAAAGTGGTGCCACTACTACTGACATTTGGCTCGCTGACAAAACTCCATTTATCTTTATCAAGTCTGTAAACGGCGGCCCCTGCAGCGGGATCCCAACTTGTACTAACCAATTGAGGCTTCAGCTCTTTTGGATCTGCACTAACAAGCAGCAAAGGATTGCCAACCATAGTTAAACCTTGAGTGTGTTTTTCGCTGAGTGAGTCCGGGAACACCAGCATATTTTGAGGCGCCAGAGCAATTTGTCCCTTGCTGTTATAAGTTAAAAAAGGAGATAACTGCCCCAGATTTTGAGGTAACTCTACCCGTACAGAATCGATTTGCCATTTCGATGTTTCATCAACTTCTGACTTGCCAGAATAAACTGTCCAATTCACTGCAGTGCTGTTTCCAGTTGCATCCGTAGTAACCAGTTCCAGCTGATGCTCACCCGGAACAATATTTTCGCTCCAGAAGCTGCCTTCCCTGCCTCCGAGTTGATTCAGGCTACGCTTGAAAAGCCATCTCTCCCTTTTTCCGGGTTGATTCAACCATTCCAACTTCATATAAGGCATATCATCAAAGCTGAATTCCCTGTTTTCAGCCTGATACACTATTTTCCCATCGAGTCTCATTTCTATTCTGTATGGTTCAAGGAGATGAGCTTTTATATCTGACTTTTCAATAATCTTAGCCGTGAAAGCAACTCCACCTGAAATATACAAATCCCCCAGGTCGCCATTCAAAGAATTTCCGGAAATTGACCTGGCCCAACTTTTGCCATTGATAGTGGATTCAGCAGTTGTGGGTATAACAGTTACCGATGTGATTAGTGGGGCAATATTGTCGTTCAGCTTGAATCCCTGTAGTTGTGGATTCAGAGGATGCTGAGATTTATTTCTGACTTCGAAATGCAGATGAGGACCATTTGTTCCACTTTGCCCACTCAATGCCAGAATATCTCCGGCTTTCACAGGAAATCTGTCTCTGGCAAAACGTAATGAGACTGTATAGGAATTTGCTTTGCTACGTGCAGAAATTATAGCTGGTTGAAATCGATCGGCAATCCGTTCCAGATGTGCATAGACGTAAGTTTCACCAGACTCAGTTGTAAGATATAGAACTTTTCCATAGCCATTGTGCGTAGTTTTCAATCGGGATATCCATCCCGATTCTACTGCAATCACTGGAACACCCGTTTGGGAGTCAGTTTTCAGATCAAGCCCGGCATGAAAACGACCCTCCCTGAATTCCATAAAGTTGGAAGTAAGATATCGGGTTGATAAATCAAGTGGCCAAATTTTCTCTGCAGCAAAAAGTTGAGTCGGCAAAGTGCATAAAAATATCACTAATAAAGTGAATAACATCTATTTACAATCTCCTTGAAAGTTCGGTACTCTAGAGCAACTGCTCCCAATTATGGTTCCAGCCAGCCCAAAACTACTGGAATCTGAATTAACTGGCAATATTTACCAATTTATACTACTTTTCGTTGTCGTTGTATTCAATTCTTACTCGTAATCGCGTAAGATATTTTAACCACTGGCATTATTGCCTGAAAAAGCAATTCTGCAAGGAGCTTTCGTAATGTTTAAATTTCTCCGTTCACGTGCCAAAGTAATGTTTTGGATAATCATAGTCACATTTGTTGCATCGATTTTCATCCTTTGGGGCATGCAAGCAGGAGGAAATAAATCTGGCCGCAACAACAATGAAGTATCAACTATTGGTTCAATCAACGGAATTAAAATAACTGGTCAGGAATGGCAATATTACTACCAGAATTATATCAACCGCTGGAAGCAACAGAGTCAGGGCCAACCACTGTCAGCTAACCAGTATGTCCAGGCAGGCGAAGCTGTTTGGGACATGTTGCTCAAAAGAAAACTGGAACAAGTTGAAATCGATGCCCGTGGACTTGGCATAACAGATGCTGAATTGAAAGACATCCTGGTCAACTCTCCACCACCTGAGCTGTTGCAACAGTATCTGAATGAAGAAGGCAATATCGATATGGATCGATATTACAGTGACTTGCACAATCCAGAACATGACTGGAGTAATGTAGAAAACTACATTCGCGAAACAACACCTCGTACTCGTTTGATGCAGGAAATTTCTGCTGAAGCTACAGTTACAGATGAAGAAATTCTTGTTGAATACAACAAGCAAAACTCACGAGCTGTTGCAGAATATATCGGAGTTTTAAACAGCAGTATCACCATTGAAGAAGAACCTGCCGATTCTGAACTGACCGCCTTTTTAAGCGACAACAGTGAAGACTTCAGCGACCCTGAGAAAATTCTCCTCGAATATGTGAAATTTCCGAAAATTATTTCCGAGCAAGATGAAATCGATGTTAAAGCACTTGCAATGGAAACACTTGAAGAAA
>JABIBH010000262.1 GCA_018652925.1 bacterium
AAAATATTCAGGGCGCTTGTTGAAGAGGATGAGGGTTGGCCAGAAGAAGTGCTGTTGGCGAAATGCAGGTCTTTAGATGTCGATTAAAATCTCTGTCATAATTCCTACATATAATAAAGCAGATTTGCTGCAACTAACTCTTGATGCATTATCAAAACAGAATCTGGATTACTCCCAATGGCAAATAGTTGTGGTCAATGATGGAGCCACTGACAATACTGCTGAAATTCTAAAAACTTTTTCAGAGGACTGGGATGGGAATATTGAGCTTGTAAAGCCTGAGATGAATTTGGGCAGAGCGAAGGCTCGAAACCTCGGAGCAGAATCAGCCTGTGGTGATTACTTATTATTTTTAGATGATGATATTGTTGCGCCGACTAATCTTTTGTCCAGTCATCTGGCACTACTTGATACGGTCGGGGGATTTGGTGTCATTGGAACGATTGTTACTTCAGCTGATCTGATTGATGCTCCACATTTTTATTACATCGATTCCAGAGGTGTTGCAAAAATTACGACTGGTTTGGGTCCAGGAAAGTATCTTGTAACACAAAATTGCTCCCTGCCTCGTGATTTATTTATGAAAGTTGGCGGGTTTGATGATGAATTTACGGCCTATGGCTTCGAAGATATGGATCTTGGTATCAAGCTTTGCAACGCAGGCCTGAAGTTCAAGTTGCTGGATAATTCGGTACCTGTCCATGTTCACCATCATACCTTGTATCAGTACCTTGACAAAAAAAGGGAATGTGGGGCAGAGTCACTTCAGCTTGTCGCTAAAAAACACCCTGGAAGTGTTAAAGATATGAAGCTTGATTGGGTTCTTGATAAACAGCCTGGCTTGTTTATAAAAACATTCAGACACTTGTCCACTTCTGTTTTCTACCAATCCGCTATTTCTGTAGCATTGAAGTGGCCATCCAACTCCGCACAAAAGCCAATATTTGAGCCTGTTTATTTCAAACTTATGGATTTTCTAGTAATGGCTTCATTTTATCGAGGATACATGTCATACTGACAGTAGCATGACATATAGCTGACAATATGACATTTATTCTATCTTTAGATCGTTAATGACAAATTGTCTTTTATTGCTATCCCATCCTAACTTGTTATATCTCATCACGTTGTTGAATTACAATACTTAAGGCATAGTACTTGTATTGTAAATACCAGCAATTCATGTGTAATTGACACTTTAATTTACAAGGAGCCTTAAAATGGGCAGAATCATTGGAATCGATTTAGGTACAACAAATAGTGTTGTCAGCGTTATGGAAGGCGGCGAGCCTGTTGTTATTGCAAATAAAGAGGGCAACCGTACTACACCCTCTGTTGTTGCGTGGAGCAAAAATGGGGAGAGACTAGTTGGTTTGCTTGCAAAACGACAAGCTGTCACCAACCCTGAGAATACGGTCTATTCAATTAAACGTTTTATGGGTCGCAAGCATAATGAGGTTGCATCAGAAATTTCTGAAGTTCCATACAAAGTAATTGCTGGATCAAATGGCGATGCCAGAGTGAGAACAAGTGAGGGAGAGTTCTCTCCACCGGAAATCTCTGCTCTGATTCTGCAAGCGTTAAAGCAAACAGCTGAAGATTACCTTGGGGAAAAAGTTACTGAAGCAGTAATTACTGTTCCTGCTTATTACAATGATAGTCAACGCCAGGCCACAAAAGATGCTGGCAAAATTTCCGGGCTTGAAGTTAAACGAATTATCAATGAGCCAACTGCAGCTGCACTTGCCTATGGGTTGGAAAATAAAAAAGATGCAACAATTGCTGTCTTTGACCTTGGTGGCGGAACTTTTGATGTCTCAATTCTTGAAATCGGCGACGATGTATTTTCTGTTCTGGCAACTAACGGCGATACTCATCTTGGTGGCGATGATTTTGATCAAAAAATTGTAGATTTTCTGGTAGACACATTCTTGAAAGAAGAAGGCATTGATTTAGCACAAGACCCAATGGCAATTCAGCGTCTGAAAGAAGCATCTGAGAGAGCTAAATGTGAGCTTAGTTCATCTGCGCAAACTGAAATCAATTTACCATTCATTACAGCTGATAATACAGGTCCTAAGCACTTGACTAAAACTTTGACAAGAGCTGCTTATGAGCAACTGGTTGAAGATTTGGTTGAGAGATCAAAGGCACCTTGCCTGAATTGTATGAAAGATGCTGGACTTTCTCCTGCGGACATTGATGAAGTGTTGCTTGTGGGTGGTTCCACCAGGATGCCTGCAGTCAGAGAGCTTGTCAAAAAGCTTTTCAAGAAAGAGCCAAATCATTCTGTAAACCCCGATGAGGTCGTCGCTATGGGTGCGTCAATCCAGGGTGGAGTCTTGGCTGGAGATGATTTGGGCGTTGTGCTGTTGGATGTAACTCCTTTGACATTGGGTATTGAGACAATGGGTGGTGTTAGAACTGCTTTGATTGATAGGAATACTACAATTCCCACAAAGAAAAGTCAGATATTCTCTACTGCTGCTGATAGTCAACCAACTGTTGAAATTCATGTACTTCAGGGTGAACGAGAGATGGCAGCAGCCAATAAAACTATTGGCCAATTCCAACTTGATGGAATCCCTGCTGCTCCACGAGGGGTACCTCAAATTGAAGTAACTTTTGATATCGACGCCAACGGCATTTTGTCAGTTCACGCTACAGATAAAGCTACAGGTAAAGAGCAGTCGATAAAGATTCAGGCTTCTAGTGGTCTGTCGGATTCAGAGATTGAGAACATGGTCAATGATGCAGAAGCCAATGCTGAAGAGGATAAAAAACTTCGTGAATTGGTAGATGCCAGAAATGCTGCTGATAGTGCAATCCATCAGAGCAAAAAGAGCATGGACGATCTCAGTGACAATCTGGAACAAGATCTCAAGGAAGATGTCGAGTCAAAGATTAAAGCCGTTGAAGAAACTTTAAAAGGGGATGATGCAGCAATTATTAAAACTGCAACTGATGCCTTGATGCAGTCAATGCAGACTCTTGCAAGTAAAGCCTATGAGAATTCATCGGCAGAGACTGATGCGACTGAGGCAGAAGCTAATTCAACTGCAGATGAAAGTGAACAATCGGTTGATGCTGATTTTGAAGTTGTTGATGAGGATTAGTTGACATATGTAGTAGGGTCGGAAGTTCCGGCCCTATTATTTTGCTGAAAATAAAGTTGAAAAAAAAGTAAAGTATACTTGACAGGGTAATACAAGAGTGATATTATCTTGTATAGGTGTTGATATTATTATTTTCACCAGAAGTTTGACAAAGCAATCGAGGTAGTGTAAAGTGAAAAAAGGATTGGGAAACCATTCTTACATCTGCACTATCCTGGTCCCTCGTAGGCCTTTGTTTCGGGAGGTGCATAAAATGTTTGAAGTAGAATTAAGTTTGGATCGCCGAGAAAGCGGTTGCCTTCAAAACTACCTGCAGTCAATCGGTCGCTACGACCTTATTACCCGTGAAAAAGAATATGAATTAGCCAGGCTCATCAAGCAAGGTGATCGAGATGCGCTTGATGCTCTTGTTAATGCAAATCTGCGTTTCGTGGTATCTGTAGCCAAAAAATTTCTAAATCAAGGACTTAGTTATATGGACCTGATTGCCGAAGGCAATATTGGTCTTATAACAGCAGCAGACCGCTTTGACGAGACTCGTGAATTTCGTTTTATTTCTTATGCTGTCTGGTGGATTCGGCAAGCTATTCAGAAAGCAATTGCTGAACAAACAAATACAGTTCGATTGCCAGTCAATAGAACACAGCAAGTTCAGAAGATGAAGAAAGTCACACGAGAATTTGAACAGAAATATAACCGGCTTCCTTTTGAGTCAGAATTGTCTGAGAGGGTAGAAATTCCGTTAGTCAAAATGGCTTTGATAAATGCAGCAAGCAGGCCACTTGCAAGCCTGGATGAAAATATTTTTGATTCAGAAGACATGACCCTTTCGGAAATATTGGCGGATGAATCGCTACCAACCCCGGAGGATGGTTATCTTCAGTCTGAAGTAGTTTCATTAATTGGAGCAGCTCTTGATATTCTTACACTAAGAGAAAAAGATGTTGTTTCCAGATATTATGGGCTTGGAGATCTTGAATCTGTGTCGCTTGAAACTATCGGTCAGGATTTGAATCTGTCACGTGAAAGAATTCGGCAAGTTCGAAATCAGGCCTTGTTGAAAATCCGAAAACATGTCGATTCGATGGAAACTATAAAATTTGCATCATAATCTATTTGACAGATTGCTTGAGCCAGAATAATTTACGCCTTACTGATTGAGTGGGAGATTAGCTCAGTTGGCTAGAGTACTTGCTCGACACGCAAGGGGTCGCTGGTTCGAGTCCAGTATCTCCCACCATTAACTGTTGTAAAGAAGGAGTGTCATCAGATTCTCCTTTTTTGCTATTAGACTTGATGGGAACAGCGGGGTCATAATGTCTCAATTAACACTTACTCTTCCAGACGGTAACTCAATCAATGTTGATAGAGGTGCATCTTTTAGTGACGCCGTAGGCATTATTGGGGCTGGTCTGCTTAGAAACTCACTCGCTGTTACCTTTAATGACAAGCATTATTCTCTCTCTGATTTGGTACCAGCTGACGGTACTCTTTCTGTAATAACAAAATCCAGTGAAGATGGATATGACACACTCCGTCATTCCGCTGCACACTTGTTGGCCTGGGCTGTTCAGGATTTGTACCCTGGAACTAAATTTGCTTTCGGGCCCTCTATTGAAAATGGTTTTTATTACGATTTCGACAGGGAAGAGCCATTTACAGAAGAAGATCTGGTAAGTATCGAAAATAAAATGGTGGAATTATCGAAAAATAAAGAAGTTATAAATCGGCGTGAAATAACTAAATCTGATGCTGAAGAACTCTTTGCTGATCAACCATACAAGCTTGAACAAATTTCTGAGTTGGGCGATGAAGCACTCACCGTTTATCAAGTCGGTTCTTTTCAAGACTTATGTGAGGGCCCTCATATTCCGGATACTTCCCCAATAAAAGCAATCAAACTACTTAGTGTTGCTGGTGCATATTGGCGAGGCAATAGTGACAACAAAATGCTGCAACGCATTTATGGCACTGCTTTTTTCAAAAAGAAAGAGCTGGAAAATCATCTGCTTATGCTGGAGGAAGCAAAAAAACGTGACCACAGGAAGCTGGGTCGTGAGCTGGATCTTTATGGCATAATGGATGAGGCTGGCCCAGGACTTTCTTTCTGGTTCCCTCGCGGAGATATACTTAGAGACCAAATTATTGACTTCTGGAAAGGCATCCACCGTCGGGATGGGTATGTGACAGTAACTACACCACATATTTCTAATGCCGAACTGTGGGAGACATCTGGTCATATGGAATTCTATAGGGATGATATGTATGTCTTTGAGCAAGACAATAAGCCATATGTTGTGAAGCCTATGAATTGCCCGGGGCATATTCTGATTTACAAGCGCCAGAAACGTGGTTACCGCAGTCTTCCAGTTCGTTATGCTGAGTTGGGAACTGTTTATCGGGCTGAACTTAAAGGCACTTTACATGGGCTGATGAGGGTTCGTGGGTTCACTCAGGACGATGCTCACATTTTTTGTCCTCCAGATCAACTGGAAACCGAAGTCTCCAATGTTTTGGAGCTGACCAAAGAAATTCTGAGTACTTTTGGTTTTACTGAGTTCAAGGTTGAATTATCAGTTAGAGATCCTAAGAACCCTGAAAAATACGCCGGTAGCGATGAAGAATGGGAAATGGCAGAAAAGTCTCTAGTCAATGCAATTGAACAGCATGGTTTTGATTATACTAGAGAAGAAGGTGAAGCCGTATTTTATGGTCCCAAGATTGATGTCAAACTTATTGATGCACTAGGTAGGCAGTGGCAGGCAAGTACTGTGCAGTTTGATTTTAATCTGCCTCGCAGGTTCGATGTGACCTATACTGACCAGGATGGCAAGGATAAATACGTATACATGGTTCATAGAGCTATAATGGGTTCTTTGGAGCGCTTTATTGGAATTATCACTGAGCACTTTGGCGGCAATTTCCCAATTTGGTTGGCTCCTGAACAATGTCGAGTTATGTCGGTCAGTCATGCCCAACATGATTATGCATTGAAAGTTGCCGATGAACTTCGCCGTGCTGGTGTCAGGGTTGAATTTGATGTTAGAGACGAAAAAATTGGATTTAAAATCAGAGAAGCTGAAGAAATGAAGATTCCATACATGCTGATTGTTGGTGGCAGAGAACAGGAAGCGCATTCTGTTGCTGTCAGATCACGTAAACATGGGGATTTAGGGCAGATTGCAGTACTTGACTTTGCAACAAGAATTCTTGACGAAACAGCAGAAAAGAAGTAGATTTACTCGGTTGATCAATGTCAGAAAAACAAAAAGCAAAAGTAGGTGTTTTTAAACACCTCACCGTTATCGGCCATGTTGAGGAAGGAACGGTTCGCGGAAGTATTTTCAGCGGGCCATTGTGTGCCCGTTTTTTTCTTCCATTTAGTAGAAATATTTCAGGAGGTAGGAAACTATCAAAGAAGAGAAAAGACTCAGAGTAAACCGGATGATTAGGATACCACGAGTTCGCTGTGTTGATGAAAACGGTGAACAGCTTGGTGTTTTGGAAACACGTGAAGCTCTGATGTTGGCTGAATCACGAGGTTTGGATCTTGTTGAGGTTGCACCAACTGCAAGACCGCCAGTTTGTCGATTTATGGATTATGGCAAGTTTCTTTACGAAGCCAGTAAAAAGGCTAAAAAGGCTCGTCAGCAATCACATACGGTAAAAGTGAAGACAGTTAAGTTTCGACCTAAAACAGATTCACATGATCTTGAATACAAGACCAATAACATCATCAAGTTTTTAGGGCAGGGACACAAAGTGAAAATCATGCTTCAGTTCCGAGGTCGCGAAATGACACACATGGAACTTGGTATCGACTCTCTAAAAGAAGTAGTTGAGTCAGTTGCAGAGCATGGTGTGCCTGAAGGCAGGCCATCCAAAGAAGGTCGCACAGTAACGGTTGTGCTGGCTCCAAGACTAGAAGGCTAGTAATTATTCGTCAGTTTGTATTTACGAATCTGACTTATTTTACAATAGGTTGAGTAAACGAAAGGTAAGAAGATGAAGGGTCCAAAAATGAAAACGAACCGCGCTGCAGCCAAAAGGATGAAGCGAACTGGTTCAGGAAAATTGAAACGCAGCAAAGCATTTCATGGTCACCTTTTAACATCAAAAGATGCAAAAAGGAAACGTGGTTTGAGGAAGTCAACTTTGGTTGCTCCTGCAGATATGGCAAGAGCTAATAAAATGTTAGCTGGCTCAAAATAGTTTAATCAGGAAATTTACTCTCATCAGGAGATAGAATAATGCCAAGAGCGTTAAATAATGTTGCCGCAAGGCAGAAACGTAACAAAGTAATGAAGAAAGCCCGTGGTTATGTTGCGGGTCGTGGTAGTCAGTTTCGTATGGCTCGTGAACAAGTAGAGCGATCACTTGTTTTTGAGTATAGAGATCGTAAAAATCGAAAACGCGATTTCCGTAGACTTTGGATTATCCGTATCAATGCAGCAGCTCGTATTCATGGGTTGAGTTATAGCAAAATGATTAACGGGTTGAAAGTTGCAGAGATAGAAATTGATCGCAAACAGTTGGCTGATTTAGCAGTGCATGATTTGGCTAGCTTTGGCAAACTTGCTGATGTTGCAAAGGCTGCTCTGTAGTCCAGTTTCTTAATTTGTTGGAAGCACGGAAGGAACTGGTCACATGGAGTGGTTGGCTGAAATGCGGGAAAATGGCCTTGCTCTGATTGCTGGAATCGATTCTATCGACTCCCTGGAGCAAGTACGAGTAGAGCTGTTAGGACGTAAAGGTAAATTGACTACCCAACTTAGAGGGTTGAAGGATTTACCTGATGATGAACGGCCTAAAGCAGGTGCAGCTCTGAATAAGTTGCGCCAGGAATATGAAGTTTTAATTGAGCAGCGGAAAACTTCATTTGAAGCTCAAAAAGAAGCTACATTAGCCGACGGTTGTGATTTATCCTTGCCAAGTGTAGCTCCGGTTACTCCTGGTAACCGGCATCCTCTAACATCTGTGATTAATGAAATATGCGATATTTTTTACGGCATGGGATTCTCACGTGAAGAGGGTCCTGATGTAGAATTGGACTATTACAATTTTACAGCTTTGAATTTTCCAGACGATCACCCGGCTCGTGATATCCAGGATACTTTTTATATCAATGAAAAAGTACTCCTCAGGACACAAACTTCACCAGCTCAAGTCCGAATAATGGAACAACAAACTCCTCCTTTGGCAGTCATTGTTCCTGGCAGAGTTTATCGGAACGAAGCTCTGGACGCATCTCACGTAGCTGAATTTTTCCAGATTGAAGGCCTTTATGTTGGCAAAGATGTAAGTCTTGCTGATTTGAAAACTACTGTACTTCAATTTGTGACACAGTTTTATGGTGATGATGTTATTACACGCTTCCGGCCTCACTTTTTCCCATTTACTGAACCATCAGTGGAAGTTGATATGCAGTGCATGGCTTGT
Source organism: bacterium (assembly GCA_018652925.1). Taxonomy (GTDB): domain Bacteria; phylum Krumholzibacteriota; class Krumholzibacteriia; order LZORAL124-64-63; family LZORAL124-64-63; genus JABIBH01. The sequence continues at coordinate 8,556 of JABIBH010000262.1, forward strand.
CATGGTGATGGATGTAATGTTTGTGGAAAAACAGGTTGGCTGGAAATTATGGGCGCAGGTATGGTTCATCCTAATGTGTTCAAGGCTGCTGGGTATGATCCAGACGAGTACACTGGTTTTGCGTTTGGACTGGGCATCGATAGAATAGCGATGCTGAAATATGCAATTAAAGATATCCGTTATCTCTATGAAAATGATCTTAGATTTCTTTCACAG
>JABIBH010000263.1 GCA_018652925.1 bacterium
TAATTGTGAAAAATAAACACTCGCGTCATAGGGATAGACTGAATCAGCAACAAGCAAAGAAGCTGGACAGACAACTGCTGAATCTGGATGTTTTCGTCTGCAAAATCTATTGGTGCATTGGATGCAGTAAGTTTAAGATCAAGCGTCAGATGAAGTTTTATTACCGTTGGCCGAAGGTTGAGACTCTGGAATACGGGCAGGGCCGGAAAGCAAAACCCTGCCTGTGCTATGAATGCATGAAACCAGAAACCTACCGTAAACCCTGGATTATTAAATGGTGGAATTTTCCTTTTAAAAAACCGGAACTGAAATTTGTTCACGGAAATCACAAATCAAATAACCATCATACGGGCGCAATGCCCTGGATGAAACATTATGTCAGAAGAGAAAATATGTATAATACCGGCAAAGCAAAGGTCGAGGCGCTTGCCAGGAAAGAACACTATGGAATTTTTCGGAATTCGGATGGTGGAGAGAGCGATTCAGTTAGCGATTCAGTCTGATATTTTTGACACTATTATTGTCTCCACTGACGATCCTGATGTGCTGGAAATCGCTGATGGATATCATAATGTGATTACGATGTTGCGTGAGGAGCATCTTTGCGGTGATGATGTCGGGGTTGAGGAAGTGGTTAAAGATGTTCTGAAGTCGATAAAATCAGACTATATCTGCTGCCTGTATCCCTGCACTCCATTGCTGGTCCCTGATGATTTGATTTATTCGTTTAAGCAGATGATCATGGAGAAGGCGGAACGGTGTATCGGGTGTGCTGAGTACGATGTTCATCCAGTGTATGCGTTTGAGGTCAGTGCCGATAATAAGATATTTCGTGCCTGCACAGACCGTGTAATCAGGGAAAATGCAAAGATTGGAATGGTCTACGATACAGGTTTTTACTGGTGCAAGAGTGATGTTTTTGTCCAAACTGGTACTCTGGTTGGGATTGATCGCATGATCGGATACATGCTGCCGAGAGAACGTGCGGTTGATATTGATACTCCTGAAGACCTTGAACTAGCTAAATTTTACTGGGAAAAGAAAAATGTCTGAGTGGAACAACTTTCTAACTCTGCTTGACCCTGGTGATAAGGATTATCTGCCTCCCGAAGCTATTCCTGTCGTGCCGGATGTCAAGCGAAAAGTAGCAGTTGCCGGTGATCTGACTTGGGATATTGATCCTAAGATCAGGTTCGGTGATGGGCAGAGAGTTGTTCCATTTCAGAGAGAAGCGGAAGTCGGTGAAGATCTGAGGGATGTTGAAATGCGGTTCGTTCCAGACTTTGCAGACAATATCGAATTTCGCATGAAGGTCAGAAATGCCTGTGAAGGCAATAAAACAGCGCAGGAGTACCAGAAACTCCTCTGTAAGAACAGCATTGTATATTATTGCAATACATGGTGCTGGACATTCCATCCCGGTAAACAAGCACAACCCTTTATTGCCTTTGAGATCCAGAAAGAAATCCTCTGTTTCTTTGCTTGGCTTGTCAAATTGAGGTTGACTGGTCTGATTGAGAAGTCAAGGGAAGGTGGTGTTTCCTGGTTGATGTGTATTGCGAGTGACTGGTTGTGCAGGTTCTTCCCGCAATATTGGGCTTTACATTTGTCTGTAACTGAAGAGGAAGTCGATAATCGGTCTGTGAAATCACTGATGGGTAAGGTGCGGTTCCTATTGAAGAACAATCCTGAGTGGTTAAGGATGGGTTGGGTTGAAAAAGCACCAGGGATTGACACTAAAATGAATATGCAGTTTCCAGAAACGGAATCTGTGATTCAGGGTGAATTAACAGGTGGTCAGGCCGGTATTGGAGGTCGTGCTAATGTTGCCCTATACGATGAGTTTGCAAGAGTAATCGGTGCGTCTGATACCCTGGAAGCATCCTCAAGTCTCGCATTCGCAAAAGTATTGGTCAGTACGGTCAAAGGTATGGGAAATGCGTTCGCAAGAATAGCGCACGATCCTGCAACGAATAAAATACGTTTTCACTGGTCAGATCACTTTTACAAAGATGAGAAGTGGTCAATCAGGGAACGTGCAAAAACTGAGTACACTGATGAAATCTGGGCGCAGGAGCAGGATATCTCCTACGTTGCTTCAACTGCCGGTAGAGTTTATCAGAGGTTTTTGACATATCCGAATAAGGATACTGGGTGGTGTCATATCGGGAAAGGTCAGGAGTTTGAGAAGTATTCAGACTGGGAAACTGGAATACTGGTTGATGTGATGATGGATTACGGGATATCCAAATCGAATCCTAATGTTGCCCTGTTTGCTCAGATTAAACAGGCACTCCCTGATTACATGAAGTACACTGATGAATGCTTGTGTATCTTTGACGAGATGGTATCAGGAGATCAATCAACTGAAGAAATGGTTCAGTATTTTAAGGATCTGTTGTATATCTACGGCAGGTTTATCGGTGATTTGTATACTGGCACTCAGAGGGATAGGATCTTGAAGGAAAAGATGACTATTCAGAAGTACATGACCTCTCAGGGCATGAATCTAGTTGGGCATAGGCATGGTGATAAGTGGCCAATTCTTGAGGTTAAGAAGCTCTTGGAACGGCCTGGCGCACTAATAATCCATCCCCGTTGTGTAACCCTGGTTCAGTCTCTTCAGAACTGGGGGTATCCGGTGGACAAGGAAACTAAGAAACCTA
>JABIBH010000264.1 GCA_018652925.1 bacterium
TATCAGGAACTGTTCAGTAAAATGAGCGATCCAAATGTCTCTGTACCACAACTTTCGGAAATAGTTTCCAGAGACCAGGCGTTGGCAACCAAGATTTTGAAATTAGTTAACTCTGCATTTTATGGATATAAAAGCGAGATCGATACTATCAGCAGAGCAATGGTAATTCTTGGATTCAGAACTGTAAGAAATGCTACTCTTGCAATTTCTGTTTTCGATTATGTACGCGGAGATGCTGAAGAGAATAACTTTTCTATCGATGATTTCTGGAAACACAGTCTATGTACTGCAGCAATCTGCAAAGTTCTGGGAAAACATTTCGATGTAAAACAACAGGAAGAAACTTTTGTTGCTGGCCTGTTGCATGACATCGGCAAAATGATAATGAAAAAATATTTTGAGGACGACTTCAATGAAGTTTGCCAATATGCTATTGAAAATAAAGTGAGCTGGAACGAAGCAGAAGGTGAACTCCTCAGCGTAGGACACGCCAGTGTGGCAAAAGTTGTTTTGAGAAGCTGGAATTTCCCACCAAGTCTGATTGAGGCAATTCAGTTCCATCATACACTTAGTTCTGGAGCATCGTATCCAAAACTGGTTGCACTTGTAAATGTTGCCGATCATATCGCATATCTGAACAATATGGGTGCACCAGCAAGTACTGTTCATGATGGATGTAGTGAAGCTGCTTTGACTGAATTAGGAATTACTTTGGAGCAGGCACAAAGCTTCGAGGAAGAATACATGGAAGAAACAAAAAATTCTCTGAGTATTCTAAATATAATTTAGTAATAGATACAAGAAGAGCCGCAGGTCATAAACCTGCGGCTCTTTTTTTTTACTTGTTGTCGCGTTTAATCAGATTTGTCAGTTCAGCTTGTTGCTCAAGCCTTTCAATCAAAATATCACGAGTCAAATAACACGCTTCAGTAATTTTCAGAGATACCAAACTATAATAAACGTTGATACCTTCCTTACGAGTTCCAACCACACCGGCCTGGCGTAAAACAGCCAGATGTTGTGAAGTATTTGCTTTCGGAATTTCAAGTTGTTCAGCAAGAGTGTTTACACTGACTTCGCCTTTATCCTTCAATATGTCCAAAATCTCCAACCGTTTGGGATTAGATAAAGTCTTGCAAAGTTCAGCCTGCATTTCGTATAAAGTTTTGTCCATTTTATTAACCTCAGTTGTTGCCACAATTACTAAACAGGAACAAGTTTGCCTGTTGATTTATTAACAAGTTAGATTGTAGCTCTTTGATTGTCAAATCTAGTTATATGCAAATATTAATATATGCATTTATATCGACATTGTCACTCTTTAATTGTTGCAGGTATATCGAAACTTATATCTTCTTCCATGACAACCAGTTCTCTTATATCCCAGTTATTCTCTCTAAATTTATTTACGATTTCGATAACTAAATATTCTGGCGCAGAAGCCCCTGCTGTAAGGCCAACCAAACCTTCCCGGGACAGTATGCCTTCAGGAAGTTCAGCTACTCTACCTACTAACGCTGCAGGAACACCAGATTTTATTGCTACTTCACAAAGTCGCTGAGAATTACTGCTATTTGCTGAACCAACTACCAGTAATTTCGAGATTCCCTCTTCAACCAATCTCTTCACACCATCTTGCCGGTTTTGCGTAGCATAGCAAATATCACTTCTGCCAGGTCCTTTTAAATCAGGAAATCTTGCTTGTAGTGCATCAACAATATCAACAGTTTCATCAATACTGAGGGTTGTTTGAGTTACATAATAGACTTCTCTATCACCTGGATCCGGGATACTTGTAATATCATCGGCTTTTGTGACCAGCACTATTTCATCAGGTGCCTCACCCATTGTTCCGACCACTTCGTCATGACCTTTGTGGCCGATTAATACAATCAACCTGCCTTTATAGGCATTCCGGATAACCCGGTTGTGTACTTTTGTAACCAGTGGACAGGTTGCGTCAACTACTTTCAGTTCCAGTTGTTCTGCGTGAGCGCGAACTTCAGGAGAAACACCATGTGCAGAAAATACTACAGTCTCTCCTACAGGGACTTCATCCAGTTCATCGACAAAAATAACGCCTCTGTTCCTGAAATCGTCTACCACTGCCGTGTTATGCACAATTTCTTTGCGCACATACAGTTGTCCATCGACCTTGCTCAGCATTTGATCAACAATTGCTATTGCACGATCAACGCCTGCACAAAAACCCCTGGGGCGTACTACTAATAGTTGTTGCCTGCTTTGTTTCATGCACATTACCATAAACAGGTTATAGAATTCAGGCAAATCAATACTTGACAGATTCACTTTCCATGTCTATTATATGCGCAGTTAATTGATTACTTGACTATACACAAGGAGAGTTCGAAATGAACTTACACAGTGCACTGAGGTTAGCTGCTGGTTTCTTCACCTTATTAAGTGCAGTTATGATTTATCTGGGCCACACAAACTGGGTTTATTTTGCAGCTTTTGTTGGAATAAACCAAATCCAATCTGCTTTCACAAACTGGTGTCCAATGATCACCATGCTTAAAAAAGTCGGTCTCTCAGAAGACGGCAACTCTTGTTGTTAATAAGGACGGCTGAAATGCAATTCAAGTTACTATTATCAGTGGTTGTTTTCCTGTTATTGTCAATAACGGTCGACGCCGCTGCCCTGGATCAGCTCGGAACGGTTTCCAATGATACACTTTTTGTGTCACGGGAAAATGTTGTTGTCTCCGCTTTGGAGCATAACGAAATGCTATCGGCATCAAGCTCCATGGTCGATGCGGCAAATGCTGATGCGCTTGGTGCATGGCGTGGTTTCCTACCTCGCGTATCGCTTGGTGGATATCAGATGCGCAGCAACGATGCTCTTTACGGTTTTGGATTCAAGCTGAATCAAAGGCGCGCAACACCTGCCGATATGTCCACTCCTCCTTACGGAACAACTCTGAACTTCCCTGGCATTACAGAAAACAATATTTCCCAGGTAAAGTTATTGATGCCTGTCTTTAATGGCGGGATGGCCGTCTACGGGAAA
>JABIBH010000265.1 GCA_018652925.1 bacterium
CTATCACGATGGACACTGACCCTGTGCCAACCGGTTCAGTGCCGATTGCGATAGAAGACGATGAAACTTTTGACACGAGTGCCTCTGGCACATTCACACAAAGCATAATCATTCCGTCATTGGAGATTGGAGATTATGGCATCACAGTTAATGATGGAGTAAAAACAGCCACATTTGGATTTGAAGTTCTTGGTATTTCTGAACTGGAGGTCGAACCAGAGCTTACAACCCCTGGCGCGTCGGTAACAATTTCTGGATATAATTACTCCCAAATTGCAGGATCTACGTTAACATTTACTATTGGAGGAAGTGCAGTTCCAGACAGCATCACCGTTGACGCGGATGGCACATTTGAAGGCATGGTAATTGTCCCAGCTCTTCCTCTTGGAGAATTACATGAATTAACGGTAATAGATGAAAACGGGTTAAATGCACGATTTGACCTTCTGTTCAACCATTATGTATTACTATTATCCGAATACCAAGGATATTCCGGAGAAGAAGTTCAAATTACTGCATCAGGACTACGTGGTACCGGATTATTTGATGATAAGTTTGATATTTGGTTTGGAAACGAAGCGATTTATACGGGAATTCCAGCAACCCAAACTAATATTGCAGAGTCGTTCACTGTGCCTGATGTCCCACCTGGAATCTACGAAGTAACAATCACGGACCATGGCTGGGGGTATAACATATCCACAGATTTCCAAGTTGTCAGAGAAATATCAGAAGATTACTGGTATGTCGATCTTCACATTCAATCAGGATTAGATTATTCAGATATAACATGCGGAGTTATACAGACAGGAACATCAGGATTCGATCCAAACTTGGGTGATGTAATAGTGTTCCCAGCTCCACCTGAAGGAGTATTTGCATTTTTTAATAATATTAATGACCCAAATATCGGAATCGATACATCTAGATTATTATCAACGTTCCATGCCCCCGAATACCCCGATAACTGGACATTTGAAGTAGGATTAATAGGCATTTCCGGGGAAACATCGATCACCTGGAGTAGTATTCCTGTTCAAGCAATCCCTGTTGGATATTCAATACTTTTGACAACTCCTGAAGGATACTTGGATATGCAACAAGTGAATGAATATATCTGGACGGGAGAAACAGGAGAAACGTATTCGTTTAAGATTCTGGTAAGTGAAATCCAAACCCAAACAATTTCATTGGTCACAGGTTGGAACCTTGTCTCGTTCTCGTTAGAACTGTTAACTCCCTCCGTGGAAATGGCATTAGACTCATTGGGATATTCCCAAATATATCGTTGGAATGGGGCTTCCTATGTCTCCGTAGATACTTTAGAAGTTGGAGTTGGATATTGGATACTAGTGTTACAAAACGCAGAACTCGAAGTAAGTGGATATAGTTTAGGAAGCTACACGTATGTTCTTGAAACTGGTTGGAATCTAGTTGGTGGTTACGATATTGTACCAGTTGACCTTGACACTCATCTATCTGGTTATTATCAAATGGCCTCGTGGAGCGGTCATGGATACGATATGTCGTCCAGCATAATTCAGCCGTTTAAAGGATATTGGATACTAGTGATTGAACACACCGAATTTAACGCTCCATAAAACCCCATCTCAATGTTTTTTCTATGAAGGTTATAGCCTTTGACCAATAGCACCCGTTTTAGGATTAAAATGCCCTAATATTAAATCCTAAACAGCCAAAAAAGTACAGATTGATGACCCTATCTTGTTTTAAGGGTTTGAAAAAATGCTGCCCTTGAAAGAAAGTGAAAAGCAAAAGACTCGCCTCAATCATTCTAACCATCGCAGTACTCAACTCAATCCTATTCATAGCACCCATCGCATACGCAGCGGGAGCCCCAACCATAGACATCACAAGCGTCTCAGAAACCAGCGGAGGCCTCGCCAAAAAAGGCGAAGCAAAAATAAACACAGTAATCGCCTGGGATGCATTCGACGCAAACGCCACAATAGACATCAAAGTATACAACAGCACCAATGACCTGGTAGCAACACTAGAAACAGGATACGAAATCCCAGTAACAGACAGTAATGGAACAATTCTAACAGACACCAGAAGACAAGGAAAAGACGGAGAATACGACCACACCTACACAGCAATAGACGACCTAGCCGAAACAGTTGGAACCCACACCTACACACTAAAAGTACTCGACACCACCAGCGGCATAGCATACGACGAAAAAACATTCGTAGTCAACGTAGCAGAAGAACAAATCAGCCTAGCAGTCACATGGCAAGACACCAACAACGACAGAATCGTAGACGAAAGCGAATCAGTAACCTTCACAACCTACGTAGACTGGGTCTTCATCCAAAACACAGAAACACATACAATCTGGAGCCAAATCGACGACGCAGACACACAACAGCGAACCACAGTCTCAATAACAGCAGGATCAGGCAGCGACACAGCCACATTCAGCAACGGATGGAACACAGAAGGAGACAAAACACTCACAGTTGAACTCAAAGACAGCGCCGGTGAAGTAGTCAAAAAACTAGAAGTCCCAATCACCGTTGGAGGAACCACACCTCAAACCACCGTTGTTACTACTGAAACAAACACAGACAGCGGCAGCATCATAGGATACCTAACGTCCAACCCGCTGGTAACGGTGGTCATACTATGCA
>JABIBH010000266.1 GCA_018652925.1 bacterium
ACCATCTTGGGTACGTCGAACACTTCCGCAAACTTTGGTGCCAACACATACAACCAGTCTGCATTTGCGCCGTCAACCCAAGGAATGCCAGATTTCTTTGGGCAAGCGTTTAACGTTGGGCAGATGGCACAAGAACAACAGCAATTTACTGACTCACAGCGTCGTTATCAACTTGCAACGGCACTCGGTCTACAAGAAGCAGAAATCCAAGGGCTTGACACAAACATTGGTGGATTGATTTAAAGGAGTAGGATTATGGCCGCATTAGCATTAGCATCACTGTTTGCCAGCATGGCGGGCAACGCATTAGAGCGTGGTGATTCAAGGAGGGAACGCTTAGCCGCAGAAAGAGATAGAGCGGAACAAAGCAGGAGAGATTCGGTACACAATCTCACATCACTAGTGGGTGGGGGTGAGCCAAAAAGATACACAGAGCAAAAACCGATCCCTGTTGTTTCAAGTAATCTTCTACCAAATTTTCAACAACTGATGGCTGTCGATGCTTCTAATGCCAGAGATAAGTCTCTATCCATCAACCAAAGCAGTGCAGATGTTGAAAGGCAATACCGTGATGCATTAACCAACCAAGCAAACGCGTCGGCTGAACTTACCAGAGCTAAAATAAAAGACCCAGCCGCATACCGTACCCCCAGTATTTATGACTTGTTACTATCTGGTCAATTAGGTCAATTAGGTGGGTTGGGTGGTGGACAACCACAAACTCCTTCATCTGCTCCGTCATTTGGTGGCATAAACCCGGTAAACTAGCCCTAAAAACAACAAATAACATCCTTGAGTAGTCAAGACTCGGAGGTTCACACATGAATAAGTATCAAGTAACTGTAAACGGCATAGATCCCCTATATGACGTAGAAGACGAAAAGGTGGATGGATTCACAAACGACGTAGCCTCGGCTGGACATAAGTTCACCGAGGTTAAAATGTATGGTGTCCAGATCCCAACTGATGATCCATTAAACCCATTCAAAACACATGAATATCCAATACCTATTGGTAAGGAAGATGGGTTCATACAGGACGTTATTAAACAAGGGTATGAGCCATACTTGGTTGGTGGGTCACACGAAGAGAATAGTGTTATAGCTAATGCTGTTGCTTCAACCAAGAGTGTTATAGACAGCGGAGCCAAACTTGGTTCAGACATAAAGGAATTTTTTGCCCCCAGCGTTACAAAATTTTCAGAAGCATCTGCTACTTGGATTGCTAGCCATCTTACCAAAAAAGCAGAAGAAAAGGAAAAAGAAATAACGGATCAAACCGACGAGTCGATTGCATCTATGTCAGAGTTGATACGTGACGTGTCAATGCCCACTGGACTAAACGCCCCGCAACCCACAGCTTCGTCTACACCAGAAAGTGAACTGGACATGTATGGTGGACCATCCGAATGGGATCAATTTGTTGCACAGACCGTATTTGAACGAGGGGAACTTGACACTCGTGGCCTTGTGGAAACTGGAGAAAAATCATCCCTGTTGGAATTTAAGCGGGCTAGACTTGCCGAGGACGTATTTAAGTCATTAAAGAAGAAGGGGATTGATGCAAATGATGAAAGGGGTAGAGAACTTCTATCTTCTATGGTCAACGAACAGCACCCCATCACCAAGGACACGATATTGTCCAAGTCAGAAAAAGAAGAATATGAAAAATTAAAACCCCAAGTAGCTGGGTGGGGTAGGTTTGATGATGAATCTGATGAAGAATTCTCTACTAGACAGTCTGAAATAGCCAACATACAAAATGAGCTAGGAGATGCACGCCGCGAATATCAGCTGTCTAAGAGTGGACCAAATCATGACTTCACTCTAAAGGCAGTTCAAGATCTTGAAGATAAGTTGCCCGCATTTGAGCGCGAATCCCAACTAAAACAGATGGAGGCTGTTGATCTAGTTGAAACCCTACCAGCATTCATCACCATGCACAACGCTGTTGGTGGTAGCACCACTAAACTGTTAAGCAAAAACTTGTCTAAAGTACCAGCATTTAAAAAACTGGGCGAAAAGGTATTAACATTATCTGGTACTAAGGTTGGTGGTGTTATTGACAGCATGATAAATTCGTCGTTAAATCTGGGTACTATTGGGGCATTGTCCAACCCTGAAACGCCAATAGAATCAGCTTTAGATGGTGCGGCCATGGGTGCTGGTATTGGACTAGTATCTAGAACCAAGGTGTTGGGTATAGCCGCACTAACTACGTTAAACGCAGTAAATCGAATGGCATCTGGTGAAGAACCAAAAACCGCATTCAAGAAGGGGTTGGTTGATGCTGGTTTCCAGTCTGTAATATTTGGTGGTACTAAAACCGGAAAGTCAGAAGTAAATGCAATATTGAAAAAGACAAAGTCTGCGCTAGTATCACACAGTCTCGGCGGTAAGGGTTTATCAACACCAGATGCAAAATTTGTTGGTGACCTATATGGTAAGGGTG
>JABIBH010000267.1 GCA_018652925.1 bacterium
GTTCAAAGCGGTTTTAATTCTGTCAGTATCATACGAATTGCAGGCAAGAACAAACTCGTGCAAAGTATTGAAAAGTCTGGCTGGGCTTCCTGTTCCTTCAAGTCCCAGAGCAGTGGCAGTTGTAAATCCGGGCGGGTTGCTGATTGTAAATGCAGTTCCGTTATCATAACTAATGGAAATTCCATCACCATCAATGAACATTTCAAGTGCTGGAAGCCCAGCAGCAGAAAGTGCACTGTCAAAAATTGTTTTAATGTCTGCAAGAGTTGTTGCAGCAGAAAAATCCATTGTCACTGTAGTACCATCAATAACTATTTCCATCTCGGCAATTTCAGCAACATTCAGCGAAGGTATATCAACAAGAGGCGTGTCCCAGGTCACCTGAGTCCTGATATCGGACCCGGTTATGATACCGTCATCGCTGCTACCAAGAATACCAAGTGATGCAGCTGTAGAGCCAGATTCAAATTCTGCAATTACAAGTGGGCCACCATCTGGATCAGCTATTTTTAGCCCGGTAAAATCACTTTTGATTTCTACCTCGAGACCTGCTTCTTGCAATAATACTATAATGTCCTCAATAGTATCAGCCCCGGAAAGATCAACTTCAAATGGTTCTCCCCTTGCAGCTGTAATAGTAATTACTCCGCTGCTCCACCCTTGACCAAGAGATAGGTCTGTTAATTGAGTATCGGGCTCCAAATCCAGAGCCATGTCCATTGTGCCGGTCAAAAGCGAGAGTTCAGAACCGAGTATTTCGGAACCCGGTATGTTGATAACTACTTCTGAATTTGGTCCAACCTGAGCACTCATTTCACCTAAATCACCCTGATAATAAACTTCACCATTATTATTCACAAATGGAGATGATCCGGTTTGAAAACCAGCAAAAAGCGAACTGCCTTCAACTGATCGATTCATAATCGACAACGCTTCATTGATAAAAGAACTATATTCAGTGCCAATGATATTAAGATTTGCATGGCTTAGGGTTTCAGAAGTTGCCTGAATTCCCAGCTCTCTTGCATCCTGGAGTACCGCAAGCAAATCTTGAAGTGCCATATCAGTTTCATTATTAAACATCCTGGCTCTTCCAATATTTCGCTGATAACCGTCGTTCTGACTAATCAAAGTATTATATCTTTGAATTGCTCCTACACCGGAAGGGCTGTCGGAATAACTGTTAATTCTTCTTCCAGTAGTACCTGCGATCTGCAACCTTGACAGCGCAGCAAGATTTCTCTGGCTACCGCGAAGGACCATATTTGAAAGTAAATTATCTGTAACTCTCATTTTCTGTCTCCTACCTAAACCATATTAAACAAGGTATCGAACATTTCCTGTACTACAGAAACCATTCTTGCAGATGCATCGTAAGCGTTCTGGTAACGAGCCATATTGGCTGCTTCTTCATCCATGCTAACGCCTCTCAACCCCTCTAACCTGTTCTCCAGCGATTGAACAACCTGTAGCTGACTTTCGACCATAAACTGACTACTACCACTTCTGGATGCAAAATCAACAACCATTCCAGTGAAAATATTTCCCAAAGTGTTACCGCTTTCATCAAACGCAGTATTGGACATTGCAGAAATTTCTTTAGCTAAATCAGTATCACCATCAAAGCCGTTGCGGGATGTTGCAATTAAACTTTTATCGTTCTCGACTGCTGTGTTGACTTGCATGTTTAAAGCATTTGTTCCCGTGAATAACATCACTCCATGACCGTTGTGAGTTTCACCTTGAATATGTAGTTCATTAATTTTATCAATAAATGTAGCAGCTATTTCATTAAGATTCTCCAGCGCACCAAGTACATTTACATCACGTGATTCTATCAATGCCGAAAGATGCCCCTGGCCTATTGAAATTTCCTGGCCACGCTCTCCCGTTGTTATTATGAATCTGCCAGGTTGTCCATTGCCACCTTCATCACGGCGAACTGTCAGCCGTTCTGCTTCATTGCGCACAACAACTGCTCTACCATTTATAATAACGTCAACTGTTCCATCGTTCCGACTTTGAATATCAATATCTGTCAATGCACCAATTTCACTTAAAATCAGTTCGCGCTGATCACGTAAGTCATTGGCAATCGATGAACCGGCTTCAGTTGTCAGAATCTGTTGATTCAGAATTGCAACAGCTTCCAAACGGGCATTAAGTTCGCTTACTCCTGCCTCGATCTGTAAATCGAGATCGTCAGCAAGACTATTCAGATTTATAGCAAGATTACTAAACTCTTCAGCAAGACGCTGACTACTGTGCAATACAGAATGCCTCAATGCATCGTTTGCAGGAGGTGTTGCCAAATCGTTCCATGAAGAGAAAAAGTCATTTATCGCACCGCTAACAGCGCCACCTTCAACCGATCCCATGACAGTTTCTATGTCATAAAGAGTTGTATCCATTTGTGAATAATGTGTCAGTCGTGCACCCTGGCTACGCATTCTGTCAACCAGGAATGAATCTGTAATTCGACGCACACCAGTTCCCTCAGCGCCTGCGCCAAGGATTCCATAGGAAGTATTTGCGCCGATACGACTTCCAATCATCAGCTCCTGTCTGGAAAAACCAGCAGTTCCTGCATTGGATATATTGTGACTAGTAGTCTGGAGTCCAGCTCTGGCAAGATGCATCCCGCTTAAGCTTGAATTCATTATACTATTGAGACTCATATCAACTCCACTAGGCTCTGCGTGTAATCACGCTATTAATTTTGCCACCAGGGATTCCACCCTGAGTATCGTAACAATCCTGTTTGTCGGAACAATCTTCTTTAATCGCGCCAAGTTCATCCGAAACAAGTTCAAGACAAAAGCGCGCTAGAATTCCATTCAAGTTGTTTTGACGCTCCAGATCTGAAATCGATAACTTCCATTTATCCCATGTTTCACAGAAACTATCAGGCAAACTTCCTGCCAGTTTCTCCAAATCCTGGATATTAAGACTATTAAGTTGTTTTTCACTGCATCCGATTTCATTAACCAACATCGATTCCCTGGCATTTTTTGCTTTTTCTGCCATTGGAAGATACTTGGCCCATTCTGTTGCATTATGTTCAATCCTCTGCACATCACGCTTGCGTAAATAGCTGTTCTGCTTTATCGCTATCCGGCGTAATCTACGATATTCAAACAACTCTGCGCTGAGTAGGCTCTCTAATTTGCTTATTTGTTGCGATGTTATGCGTTTTTGTTCAATAATCACATTCATTACATAACCTTCTTTTTCTGCGGAGATATCTCTACATCATTACATAGTTTCTTGTATGTAGACTGGACTCGTCGCACATAATTTTCAGTTTCAGGGAAGTTTGGAACTGTATTTCCAGATCTTTCAACATTACCAGGTCCAGCATTATAGCCGGCCAGGGCAAGTTCCAGATTCCCGCCAAACCTATCAAGCATTTTCGAAAGATATTTGGCCCCACCGGTAATATTCTGGGCAGGATCCAAAAGATCTATAACTCCAACTTCTTTGGCAGTTTCTGGCATTAATTGCATCAATCCAGATGCACCCTTGCTTGATAGAGCATCTGCTTTTCCAGCCGATTCTTTGTCTATCACAGCAAGTATCAGTTCCGGCCTCAAACCGGTTGATTTTGCAGCTGCATCAATTTCTACAGAATATTTATCCAGAGTGTCTGCAAGAGCAGAATTTGTATCCTTTGCTATCTGGCGAAGTGGCTTCCCAGATTCATCGTGATATGCAGAAATTGCTTTTTCAATTGGAATTCTTTTTTCTGGTATCGGCAACATTTCAGTGCCTGAGCCAGCAGTTGATACAGGAGGGGTTGCGTATTGTTCGATTATCATATCTGCAATACCTAATCCACTTCCATTTCCAGCCAAAGCATTTGAATATTCAGTATCGAGCATTTCGCGGTAATGTCTGATTTCACCGTCGTTATCAATTAGATCTGAAGATTGTATTGTTGAGCGCATTGTCTTGAGCATTGTATTCATCAACAGCGA
>JABIBH010000268.1 GCA_018652925.1 bacterium
AGATCAAAGGCTACTACACCTCTGCCTTTCCATTTAACGGCAAGATCGGCCAGTTCCAACGATGATGAAGGGTCAATTGTGCGCAATCCTGTAATAATTATTCCACACTTGATGCCGGTTTGTTCGATTGCTTCCTGGAGCCCTTTTTGAACAGCTTCAACTGCAGCGTCAAGCCCCAGATTCAGTTCCTGGTGGCGTAGTGGACAGAATCGAACTTCCAGGTACCAGCACGATTGCGCAGCAGCATCCAGCGCAGCTTCTCTGGCAACTCTCTGTAAAACTTCTGCTGTTTGCATCAGAGGAACTGTCACGTCAAAGAAACTTGTAAAATGTTCCTGACAGATATCATCACATGGAAAGAAGTGATTGTAAACAGCCTCAGGTGACGATGGCAAATCGTAGCCGGCATCGCTGGCCAGCTCCATAAATGTTTCCAGTCGCATTGAGCCATCAAGGTGACAGAGCAAGTTGGTTTTTGGAAGTGTCTGCAAAAAACTGTCGGGAATATCTACACCGCGCAGTTGATCGCTTGGACTAAAGCCAGGGCTCATCGTTCAGCTCCTGCTTCTATTCTGGCAATTTTCGCATTGTGGCATTCCTGTAGAAATGCGAATAGTTCCTGTTGAGCATCTTCATCGTCTCGCAAGTTCACTTTGTCAGCCTCAATCACTTTCACAGGACAAATTTCAGAAACTTTATCAACCCACTCTTCATAAGCCTCATGAAGTTTTACAATGAAATCTCTGGGGATTCCGTCTTCCACACCTCTGGCTCGTTCAGAAATACGCTTCATCGCGATATCGGGGTCAGCCCTGAGATAAAGAACCTGGTCAGGTGGATTTAAAAATGAAATCATATTGTTGAATACTTCGCGATAGTTAATGTAATCGCGCTCATCCATACATCCCATAGAATGCAAAACAGGTGCAAATATTTCTACATCTTCATAGATTGTTCTGTCCTGAACCGCACTCAAGCCGTGCTTGATAATCTCTTTTTGAACTTCAAAACGCTTACTCAAAAAATAGATCTGCAGATGGAAAGCCCACCTTGGCATGTCCTGGTAATAATCTCCAAGGTATGGATTGTTTTCTACAGATTCATAATACGCAGGCCAACCAAATTGCTTGCTTACCAGCGTACAAACTGTTGATTTACCAACACCAATGTTCCCTGATATCGATAGGTAAAAAGGTATTTTCCTGGGCTCTTGCAAACTAGTCTCCAGTCAGGGCCTGCCTCTAGCTCGGCGGAGGAGGTGGTTCCTGGTTTATGTAAATATACTGTTCTGCAGAGATGAATTTCCTGATTGCACCAGTTTCTTCATCAATACTGAACAGGTAAGCACCACGGTTTATATCGTCAACCCCACTACCAGTACGCCAGTCAACAATTGACAACCGTGAAGGCATTGGACTCATCTCAGCACTGCCAAAAGACATATCATGATAGCCATCGGCACTAAACATCTGGAATCTGTTATTCATGCTGTCGGCAACATAGATTAATCCATTGCCATCAACTTGTACCGAGGTTGGTATGTGAAATTCACCTTGAAGGTCACTGGGACCGCCAACCCAATCAGTCTCACCACATTCACGTGCATCACCCAAGGTAAAGTCTGCTTCAACCTCATCGGCACAAGATGCACTGCCAAACCTGACAGCAGTACCTCTATACAAAGTGTCATCACCAATTATATCGGTCAGATCAGGTGATGGGTCAAAACGTACAACCCAGTTTCTACTTGTATCTGCATCACAAACCAGAAGCATGCCGTCAAAATCTACAGCCATTCCAGCCGGAGTATGAATATTTCTAGCACCAAACTCGCCATCGCGACACAAAATACCATACGGCAATAGAACACCGTCTGTATTCCAAGAGTAACGGTGAACAACACCGGAATCGGGATCAGCAATGTAAAGGAATGTAGAAGCAAGTGGATCAATTTCTACGCCAGTTGCACAAGTAACCAATGCTGTGGCCGACTGGACTTCTGGCAGTTCAAGAGTCACAAATGGTGCCAGGTCATTGCTGGTAAAAACTGACATGGAGTTGATGTCGCTCTCCCACACAAAAACATATTGCGAGTAATCATCGCGGCACATAGCAGTGGGACTGCTCAATTCGTCAACCCTGTCAATCTCGTCAAACTCAAGAGATCGCTTAACCAGAGACTGGTCAGTTATGGTAAATAATATATTACTTATCATGACAATATCAGTCGAAGACTCTCCATCAAAATAGCCAGCATCATAATAAGCGCTTATGGAAAACAGACCATCCGGTTGAGGAATCGCAATTTTTTCGCCACACCCAGCCAGCAAAATCAAAAGTAGAAGTAGGTACTTTTTCATCGTCGGGCCCTCCTTCTATCAAGTAGTGGAACAATATCCATTGACAGTGTGTGAATTGTACCAAAAGCGCCCATATCACTGATGGCATAGTCCAGCTGCAAGTCCAGGTCACCTCGTTGGAACCCGACACCAAACCCGGCAGCCAAACCACCCTCAACTTTATTTGTCTCATAGCCGCACCGTAGTTGCAAAGATCTGCCAAGTGCCAGTTCACTGCCAAGCCTGAAGCTTTCTGCACTATCGGCAGGGTGAGAAAAATCTGCAGCAGTCAAAAGGCCAATTTCATCAGTAAACAACCAGGTATAGGCAGCTCCAAAAGACCCGCTGGTTGGAGCTGAAAAGCTCTGGAAATCACCTGGGGCTGTATAGCCATATCCTATTTCAGGTGGCGAACCGTTTGGCTTGAGATCAGGTCCAAAATTGTGAACCGTAAATCCAACTCTCAAATCGCCAAGACCGACAAAATAAAGAACTCCAAGATCCATCAAGACAGATCGAACTTCATATTCATCCAGGTTTTCCTGATACAATTTAAAAGTTGAGCCAAACGAGAATCTGTCTGTCATTGCCTTGGCAACACTGAACCCAAGAGCATAATGATTGGCCTTGAAATATTCACCAGTACCTTCCTGGTGGAACTCGGTTGTTCGTAAAATATCACCCGACTGCAGGACAGATGAGCTGATTGCAAATGCAAAGTTCTGTTTGCGCCAATGATAAGAAGCGTAATCCAGATCAATGCCAGCTGCATATTCAGAGTGAGATATGAAAATATTTTTTCTGCCCGGAGTTCTCATTAAACCTGCAGGATTCCAGAACGGAGTACTGCCATCGGTTGAAACCGCAGTAAATGCTTTGCCCATGCCAATACCCCTGGCACCAACCGGAATCTTCAGGAATTGTGCACCGGATGTACCAATGTTTTCATCACCATACATCCCAATCAAGTCGCCAGCATGCAATGGCAATGCTATTAAAATCAGAAGTAATATTCTTTTTACCATGACCAGCTCACCCCCATCAAGACCATCCGTGGATCTTCAACATAGCTGGGATTAACTGTGCTCTTTGCATATTCCGGAGAATCTGTAGTTATCAAGGGAGCACCCTCGCCATTCCAATCTCCCCACTTCTCTTCCCACTGAGGGTTGAAGTCGCCAACCTGATATCCGTCACCAGTCCAGGAGTTTATCCGTCTGTAATTTTTGTGATCCAGTACATTCCTGCCTTCAATATAAAAAGTGACTTTCTGTTTCCTTGGCAGATTCCAGTACTTGTTGAATCTGACATTAAGCGTGCTCTTAGTTGGGCCAACTTCTGCATTAAAGTCTCCATAGATATATTCGCCGACAACAGGATCGTCGGGATCTTTGAAAGCACGAGAAGTATATCGTTGTCCAGCTTCGGCGCGGAACAGCAAGTTGACACTCCAGTTTGGAGGCAATGTCCAGTCAAACAAAACAGGTCTGTCTTTTTCAAAGACCGAAAAATCTGCATTGAATGAAACTTTCCACGGTTTGTCCCAAATCAATGGCGTTCTTGCAAGGCCGCCAATACTTGCAGTTGGCGAATAAGCTTCATCATAAACTGCAAGCAGGTAGGCTTCATCGGCATTACTATTGGTGCCTGTTGCATGCGACAATTCAAGTGTTGCACTACCACTGAGCCACTTTGTTGTGCGCTTGATGATACTCACCTCTGCGCCAAGACTGCGAGCACTGTCGCCATTGAAATAGCGAACAGGATTAATTGTTGTAGTACCGGTATCATTGGGATCCGGAGTCTCGTCGGCACCAATGTCAACCGGGGCCATTGTTACGGATTTTGCGTAACCATAAATATCGCGATTAAAGAATGTCAGACCCATACTCCATAAACCGGGGAACTCATGCTGCACTCCAGTTTCATATTCTACAGTAACCTTGGGATCGAGATTAGGATTACCAAGCAACTGAATTTCTGTCGCCGATTGAGCTTGAAGCTGCGGATAAACGTAAGCATACCGAGGCCACTGTGAAAAGTGCCCGTAATTGAAGAAGAACTTGTCTTTTTCTGTTACAGGAAAGCTCATGCCCAACCTTGGAGAAACCCTGAGTTTCCATTGAGTTCCAGCCATATTTACAGTGTCATCATTGAACTGATCTACCATATCCTGATATATAAACAGGTATTGTTCGTGATTTTCCATCACATTTTCAACTTCTCTGCCTGGCGCCCAACCGTCAACCCGGAATCCTGCATTCAAAATCATCCCACGATAATCAATTGTATCCTGAAAATATGCTGCACCAACTCTTGGGTGGACACGGAATACATCTTCCTTGATCCCCAGTTTTCCTGGAGGTGGTGAACCAAGTGATGACTGCAAATCTATAAGTTGCATTTCCGTAAATGACATTTCAAAACCGGCCTTGAGCTTGTTGGTTGAATTTGCAACCCACGAGTACGACGACTTGAGGTTCCATGACTCAGAATAGTGGTCGTGCCAACGGTCTGCACCACCTAGTGCCTGGCCATCTGGCGATGGATAGGCATTAATCAAGCCATAGGTTGTGAAATCATCGTTTCCAAGAACATTGGCGTGCATCCGATTGAAATTTCTGCCGATACTGAATTCGAAGAAAGCATTATCACCACGCACAACTCTATAAAACAGTTGATTCAAAATATTTTCATTTGTGAAAACCATGTAGTTGTCAAGATTGTCCATAAATGGTCTTGGGAAACCTTCACCTGGTAGACGGAACCCTTGACTTACAGCCACCTGCCTGCTGGCAGTGAAGTTCAGTTTATGTCTGGTGTTAATATTCCAGGTCCATTTGGCCATGCCATTCCAGTCATTCTGCTGGCGAGGTGCAATCCAGTCCTGGGTATAGAGTGGTGATTCAAGTTTCTTTGAACGGGAATAAATTGGCAGATATCCATCACGAATATCCATCGACGCACTAAGCAACAGATAATTTGAACCGGGTAGATTGATTCCCATCGCTCTTAATATTTGTGCAATTGGATCAGGCCCTGAAGCCGATGCTTTTACAACATCAATGTTTTGAGGACCAGTGAAGTTATCATAATCATGCCAGTCAGGTTCCAGAGTTTTGTCGGCCCTTTCACCAAGTGCCATACTGATTGGCGCACCAGCAACAGTTGCAATTCCAGCCTGACCGAATCCGATTCCCCGCCCCAGAAAGTAATCCCTTTTCAGGCTCATCTTGCCACTGATTTTGTCCGATCCTTCTTTGGTCGATACATTGACGATA
>JABIBH010000021.1 GCA_018652925.1 bacterium
AATGCGCAGACGGAAGCGGGACGGTTACAAGAACCGTCCCGCTATCCAGGACCTCCCGCTGAGGAGGACATTCATCTCGATATAAATCAAGATTCATCTTAACGCCTTAACGACGGCCTCGGCCACGGTGTCCGCCACCGCCGCCACCACGTCGGTCATCTTCTTTTGGTTCTGGCATACCTTCTGGTCGTTCCAGAAGAGCTTTGCGGCTCAATCGAACCTTGCCACTTCTCTGGTCAACTTCAAGAAGCTTAACTTCAATCTCTTGACCTTCAGAAAGAACATCAGAAACGCTGCCAACCCTGAAATGTTCAATCTCAGAAATATGCAGCAAGCCTTCTTTACCAGGCAGATACTCTACAAAAGCACCAAAGTCTACAATTGAAACAACTTTGCCTTTATAAATATCGCCAACCTCTGGCTCAGTCATCATCAAACGAATACGTTCAACACATTCTTCGCCACTGGCCTGGTTTGGAGCAGAAACAAATACAAGTCCTTCATCGTTAATTTCGATGTTAGTCTCTGTTTCCTCCTGCAACTTTTTAATAACCTTGCCACCAGGTCCAATCAATTGACCAATTTGTTTAGGTTTGATTTGAATAGTAGCAATCTTTGGAGCATAAGGGCTCAGATTTTCATTTGGTTTCTCCATAGCCTTGTTCATTTCACCAAGGATATGATCACGAGCGTTCTTGGCATCATTCAAAGCTTCAACCATGATCTCCCGTGAAACACCAGCAATCTTGGTATCCAGCTGGAAAGCTGTAATTCCATCTGCAGTACCAGTTACCTTGAAGTCCATATCACCAAGGTGATCTTCAACGCCAAGAATATCTGTCAGAACTGCATACTTATCGCCTTCTTTAATCAAGCCCATTGCAACACCTGCAACCTGCTTGCTAATTGGGACACCAGCTTGCATCAGAGCAAGACAGCCAGAGCAAACAGTTGCCATTGAACTAGAACCATTTGATTCCAGAACCTCTGACACAATTCGAACTGTATATGGAAAATCCTCAGTGCTTGGAAGAACTGGCTTAATAGCTCTTTCACCAAGTTTACCATGACCAATTTCACGACGGCCAGTACCACTGTAACGACCAGTCTCACCTACACTGAATGGAGGGAAATTGTAATGCAGGTAATAGTTGCTCCATGATTCACCTTCAAGAGCATCGATTTTTTGTTCATCAGACTTTGTTCCAAGAGTAACTGTACCCAGAGATTGAGTCTCACCTCTTGTGAACAGAGCTGAACCATGTGCGCGAGGCAAGATGCCCAAATCGATTGTAATTGGGCGGACAGTTGTGGTATTACGACCATCAACACGAACACCATCATCTACAATCATATTACGCATGGTTTTCTTCTCAATTTTTCCAAAAGCATCCTTTGCTTCTGAATCAGGAGTACCATCTTCTTTAACAAATTTCTCTGCTAATTTTTCTTTCAGAGCTGAAAGTGTATCCAGTCTCTCCTGCTTACCTGAAATTTTAACAGCAGCAGCAATTTCAGAACCGACAAATTCTTCAACCTGACCAAGAATTTCAGCATTCTCTTCAAGAAGAACTGGATCCCATTTTTCTTTGCCACCATGTTTTTCAATCAGTTCACGCTGTAGATCATTCAGTTTTTTAATCCAGCCGTGAGCAAAATCAACGGCGTCAAGAAGTCTGTCTTCTGGAACTTCCTGGCATTCGCCTTCAATCATACAAACGAATTCATCTGTTCCAGCAACAACCAGATCCAGAATTGAGCTTTCCAGCTGCTCGAATGATGGGTTTATAATAAACTCACCCTCTACGTCAGCAACTCTTACTCCAGAGACAAATGTTCTGAACGGAATATCAGAAATATTCAGTGCACAACTTGCAGCAGTGATACTCAATACATCTGCGTGGAATTTTTCATCTGCAGAAATAACAAAAGAGATAATATCAGTAGCGTGCATATATCCATCAGGGAACATTGGACGCAATGGTCTGTCAATCAATCTGCAAGTCAGTGTTTCACGTTCACTAGGACGAGCTTCGCGTTTGAAAAATCCACCAGGGATTTTACCAGCAGCGTATGTTTTGTGTCGATACTCAACAAACATTGGTAACCAAGATCTGTCAGATCGTTTTTTATCAGCAACTACTGACAAGAGGGCTCTTGTATCCCCCATACCTACAAGAACTGAGCCATTTGCCTGGCGAGCCATTCTGCCCGTTTCAAGACTAAATTCTGCTCCGTTCATCTCAAGCGAGACTTTTGTGTAATTCATGTTTTCCTTTTCTCCTCACAGCTTTGGAATTCTACATTTCCCCAGCTTCTTTAGTACATCGGCAACAGTTTGCCATTTTGTTTGACGCGCAAAAACGCACGTAAACAACAACCCCGGCCTGGGTAACAGGCCAGGTTTGCCAATTAAACAAGGTGTGCAATCTGCAGTGATTACCCGCGGATGCCAAGTTCTTTAATTAAAGAACGGTAACCTTCAAGATTTTTTCTTTTCAGATAGTTAAGCAAGCGTTTACGCTGACCAACCATTTTCAAAAGACCACGACGAGAATGGTAATCCTTCTTGTGTGTCTTGAAATGCTCTGTCAGGTGTCTAATCCTTGCTGTAAGAAGTGCAATCTGAACTTCCGGTGAACCGGAATCTGAATCATGCTTCTTATACTTGTCAATCACTTCTGATTTAACAAAACTAGTATCTTCCATCGTCAAGAACCTCCTGGTAATCAATGACGTCACGATGGTTGCAGGAAGGCTTCCATAAATTTGGTCAAATGTTCCAAACCTACGGAGTATGAACAGTATGTTCACCAACCCACACAACAAATATGCACACCAATAATCGGAGATACTCTCCGAATTGGCTCGTGCCAATATACATTCCAACCCGCAACCTTGCAAGTTGGATTCTATTTAACTGTTATCGGGAGAATTTAAACAAAATTGAGCCCAGACTGATGTCCGGGCCCAAATCGACTCATTACAGAGCTTTATCACCATCAAAGATACCACGCTCTTGCAGAGCAGCGATAACCATATCGGCACATTCATCAACATTGAACTTGTCAGTTTCGATAACAATCTCCGCATTCAGAGGCTCTTCATACGGAGCACTGATACCGGTAAAGTTAGGGATTTCACCTGAACGAGCTTTCTTGTAAAGACCCTTTGGATCTCTTTTTTCACATTCTTCAAGAGAACATTTTGTGAAAACCTCAATAAAATCGCCAGAATCTACAAGTTCACGATTTACATCTCTGTCTGTACGATATGGAGAGATGAATGCTGTAAGGACAATTGCGCCAGAATCAAGCAACAGCTTTGACACTTCACCAATTCGGCGGATATTCTCTGTTCTGTCTTCAGGACTGAAACCAAGATCATTATTCAAACCAAAACGGACATTATCACCATCAAGGATGTATGTCTGGCATCCACGCTCAAATAATTTCTCTTCAACTCGACGAGTTAATGTAGATTTACCAGAGCCACTGAGACCAGTGAACCAGATAATTGAGCTGTGGTGGCCATTTTTCTTTGCTCGCATCTCACGGGTAATAGCTGAATGTGCCCATGTGATATTACGACTTTTAGGAGTCATTGTGAATTTTCCTTTATTCGGGACTTAACTTAAACTTGTGACTGCAGGTAATTAGTGACATATGTGCCAATAAGGCAAATTTTCTAATACATCCCTATTTAAAATATTTTGCGTCAGCAAACAATACTGCAGAACTGTCCTTCTCCGACAAAACTGCAACACCTGGATCTGGCCAATTTACAGACAGTTGTGGATCATTCCACTTGATACACTGTTCACTTTCAGGGTCATAATAATCTGTGGTCTTGTATAAAACTTCTGAATTGTCTTCCAGAGCCATAAATGCATGCGAAAAACCTTCGGGGACCCAGAGCTGGTGCTTGTTTTCTGCTGACAATATTGTCGATACATATTTGCCAAAAGTTGGTGATGATTCTCTTAAATCCAATGCCACATCAAATATCGATCCCGATACAACTCTGACCAACTTACTTTGCACATTTTTCATCTGGCAGTGAAATCCTCTGACAACCCCTTGCGCAGAGCTGGAGTGGTTATCCTGAACAAAACTGGTGTCAAGCCCAGTCTCCTGCTGCCACTTTGTCTGATTGAAACTTTCCAGGAAGAAACCTCTGGAATCTTCAAATACTCTGGGTTTCAGCAATAAAACATCGGAAATTGCAGTCTTAATTACTTCCACTTGCCACGCTCCTCCAGAACTCTCACCAGATAATCTTTATAACTGGAATTTGGAGTATCGTTGATAACCTCTTTCAGTTTTGATTCATCAATAAACCCCTGATTGAGAGCAACTTCTTCCAGACACGCAATCTTTAGCCCCTGCCTTGCTTCAAGTGTGCCTATAAAATCGCTCGCTGCCAACAAACTGTTGTGAGTCCCAGTATCCAGCCAGGCAATACCCCTGCCCAGTTTTTCAACATGCAGGTCGCCACGATTCAGGTATGCAAGATTGACATCAGTAATTTCCAGTTCCCCACGTGCCGATGGCTTCATTGTCTCTACAATTTCAACAACATCGCTGTCAAAAACATATAGTCCCGGTACCGCATATCTGGATTTAGGGTTGTCGGGTTTTTCTTCAATACCCAGCACTTTTCCTGACTCATCAAAGTCAACAACACCATATCGCTCCGGATCAGTGACCGGATATCCAAAGATACGAGCCCCAGATTCAAATGAACCCAGTATCTTGTTCAAATTCATTTTCCCATAAAATATATTGTCGCCCAATATCAGACTTACGCTCTCTCCATCGATAAAATCTTTGCCGATCAAAAACGCCTGAGCAATCCCATTTGGTTCCGGTTGAACTTTATATGAAATAGAGATTCCCCATCTACTGCCATCGCCAAGCAGAGCCTCAAACCGCGGAGTATCATCAGGTGTTGAGATAATCAGAATATCTTTTATTCCTGCCATCATCAGAGTAGAAAGTGGATAATAAATCATCGGCTTGTCATAAACGGGCTGCAGTTGCTTACTTGCAACAAGGGTCAATGGGTAAAGCCTGGTACCAGCTCCACCTGCTAAAACGATCCCTTTTGTTACTCCAGACATGTAATCCCCTTCAACTTTCATCAACAGTTGTGAAATAATCTCTTATCGATTTTTCATCCGCTGATAATTGTAACTTCAAATCATCGATTGATGCAAAGCATTGTTCGTCTCTTACTCTATTATGCCATTCTATTTTAACAATTTCTCCTCTAAGAGATCCTGAGAAATCAAACAGATGGACTTCAATTCTGGGCTTCTGCAAACCACCTTCATGAACTGTCGGTACCGACCCATAATTCAACATACCGTTGTAAGTCTCAGCAGAATAAACAATTCTGACAGCATAAACACCTGGAGCAGGCACAAGTTTCAATTTGTCCAATGGATTAATATTTGCTGTGGGGTATCCCAGCGATTCACCTCGGCCATCGCCATACCCTACTATACCCATAACTGAGTATGGTCTGCCAAGCATCTCATTTCCTGATTTAACATCACCATTTTTCCCAATTAATTCCCTGATTGCTGAACTGCTGATTACACAACCAGCATTGTTTGTCTGGGCAGAAATAACTTCAAACGTAAAGTTCAACGAATGACCAAGCTCCAAAATATTTCCAACGTTCCCGGATCTGTCATTACCCATATGGGCATCATATCCACCAACCATGTGTTGCATGCCACACATTTCACATAAAAACAGTTTAATAAACCTGGAGTAATCCAGTTCAGCAAACTCATCACAAAACTCTACAGAAACAACAATATCGATTCCTGATTTCCTGAATAGATCCAGTCGCTCGTCAGACGAAGTCAGTAAATCCGGGTCATGATCACCAAGTAAAACCATGGGATGTTCCTGGAATGTAAATATCACTGAATTATCCAACCCCAAGCTGCTCTTGGAGTTAATGGTTGCATCAATCAAAGCATAGTGAGCTTTATGAACCCCATCAAAGTTCCCCACAGTAACAGCAGACTTCCCGGCAACCAGCAACTGATTCCCGTCGCCCTGTATTGCAGAAATTATATCGCTCCTGTTTAATTCAATAAGTTGCAAATCACTTCTCACTTGCTACAGGTGGAATTACCGTATCCAATGAAAGGTTGCCATCTACCAGTTTCATTATTGCTACAAGATTTCCATTACTGTCAACAGCACTTATCGCTGGAAACTTGGATACAGCCTCACTTTCAGGCTGAACAATACGATCTATCAGTTCATTATCTGGCTGAACACCAATTCTTGTTAACTTAACTTCTTCATCACTGAGAATTATAGACGGAGCCCAGGAAACAGCGCTGCTCATAGGCAACATAGCTGAAACCAGTGCTTCCTGATTGCTGATTTCAGTAGATGGTAATGCATCAACTATTTTATAGCCGGCAATTGTTTCTCGTCGCAGTTTTGTGAGATGTCCTTTAGTGCCAACCGATTCAGCCAGGTCACGAACCAGGGATCTAACATAAGTTCCGCTTGAGCATTCAGTAGTAATAGTTGCTTGATAGCTTTTATTATCCAAAGCACAAACATCTGTTGAATCTGACTCAACACCCCAGCCACTTATCTCACATTCCAGACTGTAAATTGAAATCTGTCTGGGTTCTGGAGTTGCAATATCTTCGCCATCTCTTACGCGATCACAAGAACGCTTGCCATTAATTTTTATTGCAGAATATTTTGGGGGGATTTGATTGATTTTACCGATTTGCAAATTCACAGCTTGCAGTAAGTCTTGCTCTGAACAGTTGACTTCATACTTACCGATTATCTGGCCATCTGAATCCAGTGTGTCAGTCTCAACTCCAAAAACGACATCGGCACTATACTTTTTATCGAGACCAGTCAGATATTTTGAGAGCCGAGTTGCCCTGCCACATAGAATCAGCATCAAACCAGTGGCCAGGGGATCAAGTGTCCCTGTATGCCCACACTTTGCCTGTTTTCGGAAACTTTTACCGGGAGATAAAGCTCTTCGAATTTTTGCAACAACATCGTGCGATGTCATTCCTGAAGGTTTATCGAAAAGTATCAACCCATCGGTATTCATCAGAACATGCTCCGAATTATTCTACAG
Source organism: bacterium (assembly GCA_018652925.1). Taxonomy (GTDB): domain Bacteria; phylum Krumholzibacteriota; class Krumholzibacteriia; order LZORAL124-64-63; family LZORAL124-64-63; genus JABIBH01. The sequence continues at coordinate 7,141 of JABIBH010000021.1, forward strand.
GAAGCTCCAGAAGTAAACCAAGTAACTGCTCAACAACTTCATCATAATCACCTGTTAAAGTACACCCTGCAGCTGCTTTGTGCCCACCGCCACCAAAGGTTGCAGCCACCGACTGAACATCGCCCGCATGCATGGAACGCAATGACACACGCCAGCTACTATCAGGTTGTTCTTTGACAAACGCAACATACTTAACACCGTTGATTCCAAAAGCCATACTGATAAAACCTTCAGTATCAACCAGACTAGTGCCTGTATCTTTAAGCATCTGTTGTGTAGTGCTCAAAAACAAAACTCTGCCATCACCATGAAAAGTGAATGTCGATATTACATTAACCAACAATTCAGCTGCTGCTCTGCTCTTCTGATGCAACATAGACTCGGCAAGCATCGATGCGTTGAAATTATATCGGGTTAACTCTACAGCTGCTTCATGTGCCATAGGCAAAGTATTATCAAAGCGGAATCCGCCAGTATCGGCGTACATTCCTGCATAAAGATTTGCGGCAATTCCATCGCTCAAACTACAGCCATCAAATTCTTGAATTACTCTCATAATCAGCATTGTTGTACTGCTGGCGATTGGCTCAACCCACCCTTGTAATGGCATTTTCCTGCCAGTAACTAGATGATGGTCGATGCATATCTTTTTGCCAATTCTGGAAAGTGTGTCCTGAAGATTGCCTGTTCGATCGATACGATGACAATCAACCAGAACAACAGTATCAGGCAAATCATCAACTTCAGTTGAGTTCGCCTCCGACTCCGATATGATTTTTTTGAAACCAGGCAAGTCCTTGAATCCAGCAGGAGGATTGTCATAGCCTATTACAGAAGCATCTTTGCCTGCTGACTTAAGAGCCATGGCAAGAGCAAGAGCGCTGCCCATTGCATCCGGGTCTGGATTTGTATGAGGCACAATCCAGAAGCTTTCGCAATCATTGAGTGAATTCAGTAATTGTTCAGGCGGATGGAGATCAGATAAAACCATCAGTTTCCTCTTCTCTCGTTCGTCCATAAATTCACCCTTGCTGGCCAATTCAGCCAGGATGTCTTCTACAGATGCGCCCTTATCCAGTGAATTGTCCACAACAAACCTCAGGTCCGGGGTTGCTCTCATTCTGAGAATGTCACTTAGTCTTGACTGGAGAAACCCTTTAGACTTCTTCAAGCCAGTAAATGTTTTAGTAACTTCATTTCGTTCACCCATTATTGAAACAAAGACTTCTGCTACAGTCTGATCTCTATTCAGTTTGACGTCTGTAACAGTTACAAACCCGATTCGTGGGTCTTTTACTTCAGCTGCCAGAAGTTCACAAATAACTTTTCTAATTGCAGAATTTTGTCGCCCAAGTTTATGTGGATCCATTTCAACTCTCAATTCATATGACAGAGGGCGGTTACCTGAGCAACCGCCCTGAGTTCTTTATCTAAAACCGGCTTCTAAAGCTCAGTCCGCTCTTCTTCTTCAATCCGGAATGTTTCAATACGGTCACCTTCTTGAAGGTCGTGGAAATTCTCCAGTCCGACTCCACATTCATAACCACTTTGAACTTCTTTGGCATCGTCTTTGAATCGTTTCAAAGAACTGATCTTGCCCTCAAATATCATGACTTCGTCACGGACAAGCCTAACCAGAGAATTCCTGATAATCTTGCCTTCAATCACGTATGATCCGGCAATTGTACCAGCTTTAGGGATTTTGAATACTTCACGAATTTCAGCAGTACCTGTTGAAACCTCGCGCTTGATTGAATCCAGAAGACCGGCCATTGCCTTTTTCATTGTATCAACTACTTCGTAGATGATATCAAATGTTTCTATAGTTACATGCTGTGATTCAGCCAGGTTCATAATTGACGAGCCAGGTCGCATGTGGAAACCGATAACTAGTGCACCAGTACTGCCAGCAAGCAGAACATCGGATTCATTAACTGCCCCAACACCTTTATGAACAATCCGGACCTCAACTTCATCTGTATTCATCTGTTGCAATGCATCGCATATTGCTTCCACAGAACCAGCTACATCACCTTTAACAATGATTGGTAATTCTTTTGTATCACTGCCTGCAACAATTTCCGCCAAGTTGTCAAGACTGATTGTTTTCTTTGGTGCTGCCATTGCCTGAACACGTTGTGTTTGTCGACGCTTGGCGGCAACTTCTCTAGCAATTCTTTCAGACTCGACAACAAATAACCTGTCTCCAGCCTGCGGAACTCCGCTAGCTCCCAGAATAACAGCAGGCTCACTTGGTTTCACTTTGAGTAGAGTTTCGCCTCGCTCATTCATCAGAGCTTTGACTTTTCCATCCTGCATACCGGCAATAAAGTTATCGCCAACTTTTAGTGTCCCCTGTTCAATGAGAACAGTAAATACAACACCACGACCAGAATCTTTACTAGCCTCAACAACAACACCACGACATTCAACATCCGGTGCAGCTTTAAGCTCTAGCATTTCTTCTTGCAGATGAATCTTCTCAAGTAATTCCTCAACTCCGGTTCCATGCTTGGCTGAGATTTCTGCACACTGAACATCTCCACCAAACTCTTCAATTACAACTTCATAACTAAGTAATTCCTGTTTTACTACAGCAATATTTGCAGCAGGTAAATCAATTTTGTTGATAGCAACAATTAAAGGAACACCTGCGCTTTTAGCATGGCTGATAGCTTCTTTGGTCTGCGGCATTATCCGATCATCCGCAGCAACAATCAGAATAACTATATCAGTTACCTGTGCACCACGAGCACGCATAGCACTAAACGCTTCGTGACCTGGAGTATCAAGGAAAGTAATCGGCCCACCTGGTGTTTCCACCTTGTAAGCACCAATATGCTGAGTGATGCCACCTGCTTCACCAGCAATAACATTAGTTTCGCGGATATAATCCAATAAAGAAGTCTTACCATGGTCAACATGTCCCATAACTGTTACAACAGGTGGACGCTGAATAAGGTCATCCTCATTGATTTCCTGGGTTTCAAGTTCCACTTCAGTAACTTCATCAAGAAACTCAATCTCTTTTTCAAACTCTGAGGCAATCATCTCAATTGCATCAGAGTCAAGACGCTGATTTATAGTTACCATCTGCCCAAGCATAAACAACTTGGCTATAATATCCTTGGGAGTAATCTCAAATTTGTCAGCTAGTTCCTGAACTGACATCAGATTAGTTACTTTCAAGATTTGTACTGCAACTTCAACACTATCCTCATCTTCATCCTCTTTAGGGCTCTTTTTGTACTTTTTCTTGCCGCCCTTCAAGCCATCAAGTTGAGCCATAGTCTGCTTCAGATTTTGTGCGACAACAGCTTCGTCTACTTTGCGTTTTTTCCTGCGTTTCCTGCGACCACTCTCCGGCACTGCCTCTTTTTTCTCCTGCCGACGCTTGAGTGCATCTTCAACTGATTCTCTTATTTCCTGTGATTTGGTAGGTTTTTTGCGACGACCTCCAACCAGATCACTCTCAACCTCATTCCAACTCCATGATTGCTCTTTTGGTTTTGGTTTTGGTTGTCTTGCCGGTGCCTTGGCTTCCTGAGTAATACCAGAAGTAGTCTTGACAACACCATCGCCTTTTCGAATTATTTTGGCTTGACGTCTGACTTTTTTCAGAGGTTTTTTCTTTTCAGCAGGCTTCTCTTCTGATTTTACATCTACTTCAGGATCTGTTTTTTCTTCACTTGCCTCAGTTACAGGCTCTACATCAATAGAAGTTTCCACCTCTTCTACAATATCTTCTTTACGGACAATTCTAGCCTTCGGTGCAGTAGCTTCCACAGCTTCTTTTGAATCTTCGATTACTTCTTTCTTGCCCTTTGGTTCTTCTTTACCAGCTACTACAACTGGCGTTTCTTCAGGATCAGCCTTTTTAGCAACCTTCTTTTTGGCAGTTTTCTTGGCTACCTTCTTCTTGGTTGCTTTCTTTTTAGTAACTTTTTTCTTGGTTACTTTCTTCTTAGCAGCTTTCTTTTTTGCTGCTTCCTTTTCTTTTTCAGTTTCTTCAGGTGGCTGAGGCCTCTCCAAAGGCTTGAAGCTGGCAACATGTTTGAGCTTCTCTGGATCCATGTTGTGATCATCAGCATAGCGCTTTCGAGTCAAATCTCTTTTTCTCTGAAAAAACGCATGAATTTTATCAACGATGTCTTCATCAACAACGCTCATATGGCTCTTAGCTTCAGCATGCATATCCCTGATCATTCTCATAATGTCAGGATTCTCCACACTATAGTGTTTTGCCAACTCGTATACTCTAAGCTTTTTAGCCAAGTGAATCACCTTCTTGAGCGCAATAGCGCACTCTAACTACTATCATTTTAACCGGCTTGCACCGATCAGTTCTTTTTTTTGCCAACAATACCACTGATGAACGCATGAGAGTCAATTGCCACGATAACCAGTTCTTTTCTGTTAAAAGCTTTTGCCAATTCTTTGCTATCGACAAGATCCGTCAACATAATTGCATTAACTGCCATTCTGCTGATTTTCTCTTTTCGCGCATCAGACAAATCGCTTGCAACAACTACCAGCAACTTAGATGCTTGAGATGCCATGGACTCAACTGCGGACATCCCTACGGCAAGTCGGCCAGCCCTTCTGGCTAGCCCTAACAAACCTAAAACGCGACTAGCTTCATCAGTCATCATTTGAATCTTTTGAATCGTTTGAATCCTCAGAATCTTCTGAAACATCTGAATCTTCTTCTGCAATCTTTTCGTCGAACCCTGCAAATGGGCTCTTTGTTATTTCTGAAGCTGGGTCATCAAAATCGGGTTGAACAGTTGCATGTTCTGCCCGAGTAAATGATTCATCATCAAATAACGCATTATGTTCTTCTTTAACCTTCTCCAGCTCTTCACTAATCCTGGTTTCCATGATCCTGTTCAATTCATCAAGAGTTGCCAGGGAAGTATCATGCAACGTTTGGGCTGTTTTCTCGCCAACCCCGTCAATCTCCAGAAGTGCGGAAATAGTTGCACCAGCAACATCTTCTATTGTCATTAATCCAGCCCCACGAAGTGAAGCAGCAATTTTTTCCGAAACACCAGTCATATCATCAATTTCAAGTGCCACTTCCTGGCGGACCAGTTGTCGGACACTATGTTCTCTAACTGAAATCAGATCGATCTTCCAGCCCGTCAGCTTGGCAGCCAAACGAACATTTTTGCCTTCTTTACCAATAGCCTTGGAAAGTTGGTCATCGCTGACAACTACTGTAGCTTCGTTCAATGACTCACGCAGAACAATTTGACTAACTTCTGCTGGACTTAAAGCCCTGGAAATCAGCGCAGAAGGATCTGCACTCCAGGAAACAATATCAACGCGCTCACCAGCAAGTTCACGAGTAACAGCCTGAACCCTGCTGCCACGCATACCTACACATGAACCAACTGCATCCACTCTGTCATCGGAAGATGTTACGGCAATTTTTGATCTGGAACCTGGTTCACGGGCAACTGCTTTAATCTCTACTATGCCTTCCTGAATTTCAGGAACTTCCTGATCAAAAAGGGCTTTCAGGAAAAGAGGATGAGCTCTTGATAGAATAACTTGTGGTCCTTTAGCATTGTCCAATGCTTCAATAACAAAAGCTCTTACAGACCTGCCCTGCATATGCTTTTCACCACGAATCTGCTCGCGCCAAGGCAATAAAGCTTCAACACGATCAAGATTAATCAGAATATTACCACGATCAACTTGCTGTATTGTACCTGTTACAATTGTATCTACTTTATCTTTGTACTCATCAAAAATCCTGGAACGCTCCGCTTCGCGAACCTTCTGCACAATAATTTGCTTAGCAACAAGAATTGCATTTCTACCGAAATCAGATAAAGGCAAGTCTATCCGAATCTGGTCACCGACGCCAACATCTGAACCATATTCAGCTTTGGCATCTTTAAGAGTAATTTCAGCCTCTTCATCCTCAATCTCATCCACAACATTAAGGATCTGCTCCACCGTCATTGTGCCATTTTCTTGATCAATCTTAGCCTCAATGATTGCTTCATTGCCAAATTTTCTTTTGGCTGCAGACTGAAGTCCTGCTTCTAGTGACTCGATAACAATATCTCTATCGATATTCTTCTCTCGAGTAATCGCTGAAAGCGCTTGTAATATGTCAAATTTCTCTGCCATAACCTGCTCCTGTTTATGCTTCTCTTATCGGAAGTAAATTACTTGCTATCTTGCCTTGATCGGCGTTCCTGCCGAACTTTTCTCTTCTCTTCTTTGCGTTTCCGTCTATCCGCATTGATAAAAAACTGAGCATCAAATTCCGGATTTAAATTTATAGAATCAATTTCCAACCTGGAAAATGACGGATTCTCTTCTTTGCCGTCTTGCTGCAAGACAATTTCATCATCAGAAAACGAGTTAAGTATACCTTTAACGTTTTTGCGTGAAACCATCTTTACAACGATTTGTTGACCTAAAGCGCTATTGAGATGCCTGTCAGTCCGCAAAGGTCTCTTAACACCAGGCGATGATACTTCAACAACACTTGATTCTGGAAGTATATCAGATTCCTCGAGCAAATAATCTATACTTCGGGCAGCTTTTGTGCATTGATCAATCCTGATACCATTTTCCATATCAAGATAAATTCTCAACGTAAGTCTGCCACCACCTCTAAATATTCTAACATCAAGTAAATCATAGCCTTCATCAGCAAGAGGTTGTTCCAGCATTTTTATAACACTGTCTGCAAGTGCTTTAGAATCTTGAAACATACCAACCCCTTTCAGTCCTGATCCTCAGGTATATCAATACTCAGACGCTAAAAAAAGAAGTGGACTTACGCCCACCTCAAAACCGCCAGCGGCGGCGTTTTTATGAAGTTGCACCAATATAACCTGAAGTAGTGAGTTAATTCAAGTAAAATCGGTAGATTAGAACAAAGGATTTAAACAAATATCAAGCACCAATTCACCAACTTGGCGCAAACTTTCCGGGCTGCATACCGCAGGAACATCTCCAGAAGTGTGCCACTGAGGGAAATCGAAATCAATCAGATCCACTGCAGGTAGCCCAGTATCTAAAAATGGCACATGATCATCGTAAACAGGTTTACCAACTACTGGCACAAATGCTCCCAATGCAAGTTGATTTGCGCGCTGAAATACAAGTCGAGTAAAACCGGGTGCCCTGGAAATAGAGTGATACTCCATCGGTATTCTCAAATTATGTTCACCAACCATATCCAGAAGTATTAAACCAATAGGCTCATATCCTACCAACGGAGAACCAAATTTATTCCATGTCCTGGCCAAATACCTGGAACCGAGGCAAAAGCCGGATATATCACCAGAATGGCCATAATCTTCTCCGTCAAATAAGATAATATCGACACCATACTCCAGCTCTGCAGAGTGGAGCAATTCCACGAGGTGTAGAAGCACGGCCACGCCGCTTGCACCATCGTTGGCACCTACTAAAGGTTTAGCAGCCAATACCGGGTCAACTTCTTTATCACATACTGGTCTGGAATCATAGTGAGCACCAAGCCACAGCCTTTTGCCACCTTCTGGGCCCAGCGAAATCATCATATTTGTAAGTTCAAGATTACTGCTGCCATATGGGTCAGCTACTTGAAACTGCATTGAAGTGAATTCAACATCAAGACTATGGCATAATGAACTAATAGAATCCCGTAACGCCTTGCTACCAACCGAGTTGATAGTGCGTGGTCCTAATTGGCACTGATATTCAATCCATTCCATTGCTCTTTTACCAGAAAAGCTGTATTGGTCCTGGCTAGTAGCATTTCCTGCTGATATCGAAATAAGAAACCAGGTGATTAGTAAAACCTTAGAATACATAAGTCGACTCCACGCCAATCCCAAGGCTTGTGGTTATTGTATCGGACTCATGAATTTTATCCCGACTGAACAGAAAGCGCAATGCGCCTGACAAGTTCCTGGATATCTGGTAACTCAGCCGTGGGTTAATACTCATTCTGGTATTTCCAGTCTGTGTATCCGACTCACCTTCACGATCACTACCAGGCATCCAGCGGTTTGTGGCATCCCTACTGAAGCTGAGATCCACGTCCATTGAAACTGTAGGCGGTATTCCTGGTCTGTATAACCCGATTTTTGAAAGTAGCCGCTCTGCACTGAATGAATGTCGCCACTGTGTACTAAAATTAAGTCTGTTACCTCTACTTAAGGTACCATTCTGTTCCATGTTGTCGCTTGAATAATTTACATTTAATGAGGATGTCATTCCATTACTGAACGTCATATTCCAGCGTGGATTGATTACAGTTGTATGCTTTGGATTATAAACAGTTTCTGTGTAACCATTAACTGTTGTGCTCTTTTTGAAGCTCATATCTATTGTTGACGATCTGAATATCCCGTCATTATCATGACCTCCAAAAATACGCAATTTCTCCACGCCACCAATAGAAAGCCTCACATCAGCCCAATCCTTTTGAGTTGCCCGGGTTTCATTCCCGCCAACAGAACGACCACTTTCCATGCTGTTAAACTTGAAGTCCAAAGTTACCCATCGACTCAACTTGGTATTCGTCGACAGTGAAATTGTAGATCTGTCTGACAAACTGCTGGTTGCATAAAGAGAATCAGGGAGATCCAGTTCATCCCATATACCAACTTTATACCAGAATGGGGTCTCTCCAAGCATCCTGGAGTAGTTGCTCTCGTCTTTAATTGAATAAGAGATTTGTACGGGATTACTTTTTCTGATTACATACAGCAAAGGATTGAGAGGATTTGGTATATTAATTTTCCTCCCACCATCAGACTCTTCTATAATCTCTTGCTCATCATCAACCAGATCTTCAATCTGATCTTCATCTTGGTCTGCACCTATCCTTCCCTCCTCTTCTTCTGCTGCTTCTCGATCAAGTGCCGCCTGTAAAAGAGCTTCTTCTTCCTGAAGACGACGTTCTTCATCACTAAGTACAACACCTTGTTGTGTATCCTGCTCCCCTTCAGCTTCAGGAATAGCCTGACCGGAGCTACGTCGTCGGTTACGGCGTTTATTCAGTTTCTTCTCTCGTTCTATCTTGGCTTTTCTGTCTGCATCAGACATTCCTGTATTGACCGGAAACCATGTATCTACAAGCGAATTAAGTGGAACTGTAGCTCTAATATTCCAGTCACCACTTGCTCCTGCAGTTCTGATTCCTTCAGGGTCGCCTGTCTGTCTGATATTTGGACCGTGATTATCCCGAAAAGCACCATTGAAAGTTACACTCGGCTTTACTGACTGAAGAGCTCTGAGTCCATCTCGCATTGGTCTTGTAAACCACTTGTCAGGCAATCCAAGTTTAGTTGGCGGCTGAAATTTAAGTTGAACAGATTGATTGAACTGGTTTTCCTTACCAATATTTACACCCATAACCTTTTGCTCTCTGAACATATCCCGTTCAGACCTCAAGGTTAAACTCAACTCACTTATAGGCAGTGGCATGTAATCAAAATTACCAGTTAGAGTCCCTCTCTTGGTCACGTTAATTGGTTGTAGTACAAACTCACCACTAACAGGACTCAGGTTTTCAGTTTTACGTTCAGT
>JABIBH010000269.1 GCA_018652925.1 bacterium
AAAAACTTTTAAATTTATTATGAACCTGGATTTGCCCCGCCGACAATTCCAGGTTCATATGGTCTGGATCAGGAAGACCTGCTCCCGACTCACAAATTGGCCCACTTTGTTAACCCTTTTTCACCGTCGCCTTGAGTCTCGGCGCGACTATCTTAGAATGTCGCTGTTTCTCGTTATCAGCTAACGAATGACAAAGATTTCGTGGGCACAAATTCAATGTCGATATATGAATGATACAAAACCAGAATCACAGAAGTATCACAAATTTGTAAAATCTTTGTGAAACATTAATAAAACTACTGTGATGACATTTAATGCTAGTCTGTGATAGGTTCGTGATAACTATGTACGATAATATATAGGTCTTGCAAGACAGAGGTGAAATGTGACAGAAATCGGTAAAAGAGTCCTCCTTATTGAGGATGATCACGATCTTACAGAACTGATAACAACCCATCTACATCAGGAGGGCTTTGACGCGGTTGCCACTCACAATGGTGAAACCGGGTTGCAAATCTTTGCCAGAGGCAGTTGGGATGTCGTTATTCTGGATTGGATGATGCCGGGAATGTCTGGACTGGATGTATTACGGGAAATCCGCAACACAGACAGCCACACTCCAGTTCTGATGCTGACTGCACGCGGTGAAGAAGCAGACAAGGTACTTGGCCTTGAACTTGGTTGCGATGATTACATGACCAAGCCGTTCAGTCTTCGCGAACTAGTTGCACGAATCAAGGTACTCTGCCGTCGCGTGGAGCTGGCACGGGAACTTGCTTCCGGTGACAAGACCAATCAAGTGCTCAAGTTTGGAGCAATGGTTATTGATACTGACAAGCGTCGTGTCACAGTTGATGGCAAGCAATTACAACTCACCATGAAGGAATTCGATCTGCTGTACACGATGGCTAAACATCCTGGCAGAACCTATTCTCGCTCTCAACTTCTGGCTTTGGTCTGGGACCAGGACTCTGATGTTTACGAGCACACTGTAAATTCACATGTCAACCGCTTGCGCAGCAAGGTTGAAAAAAATCCCAACAGTCCGGAATATATTCTGACTGTCTGGGGGCTTGGTTATCGATTCACCGACGAGGTTTAGATTGCGAGTGACCGTCCATAAAACTCTTCACTTCCGAGTATCAGCGCTGTTTTTAGCGCTGCTTGCTGTGGTTGCTGTCGGGGATTTTATGTGGGTAAACTGGTCATCTCAACAACCTGAGTGGAACGAAGGCGAACAACAGTGGCTCTTCAACAGTAGAGAAGCAGAAGTTGACAGTCTTGGCTCCATGATAACAATCGACAACTCCCAGAGCATTCTTACCAATTACGCCACTACCGTTTCAGATTATGACTTCCAGCTCTCCTACTTTGATATAAATGGAACAGTTATTGCCACAACTCACCTCTTTGGCTCAGCTCAAGATCAAATGACGATATCTACTGACCTGCTAAACTCAATGGCAGCAGAAGATTGGGATTTCAACATATATCCTGTACCAGCTTTCCTTGGCGCCTTCGAAAACCGGATTCTCGATGTACTCGTTTTGCAAGACGGTAGCTACCTCGTTTCCTGTGTTCTGCCAATGAGCACCCCTGACATAGATGCACTTGAAGAAGAAAACTTCGATTTTTTCATGTGGAGTATTCCACTGATTCTTCTCTATGCAGCAATTGTCGGTATTGTAATTATGGCCTGGATCAGTAGACGCATTGGCAAGGTCAAAATCGATATGGCTGCATTTGCTGACGGCGACCTGACTCACAGATCTGCAGATGGCAGCAGCGATGACATTGGAGCTTTAAGCAGAGGGTTCAACAAGATGGCAGGAGCCCTTGAGGAATCGATAGACAAGCTGAAGCAGAGTGAAGAGTACAGATCGATGTTGACTGCAAATATTTCACACGACCTGCGTACACCAATGGCAAGTTTGCGTGGCTGGATTGAAACATTTGCTATCCGTGGTGCAACTATGGATGAAGATGAACGCCAGAAGCATCTTGATACCATTACATCGAACATGGATCACCTGGAAGGTCTGATTGACAGGCTGTTTGAACTTACTCAGCTGGAGTCCGGTCAGATCAAGTTCCAAATGGAAGAGTTCCCTCTTGAGGAACTTGCCCGTGAAGTACTCGGCAGATTTGGTGATACTGCAAAACGGAAATCCGTTGCTCTGGAATTTGCCAGTGATGACAACCTGCCGTTTATCAAAGCTGACCCGATGCGTATAGCTCAGGTTCTGCAAAACCTGACTGAAAACGCTTTGAAGTTTACTGAAAAAGGCAGCATTACAATTTCATTGAAAACTGCTACTGGTGGTATTCTTGTAGAAGTAACTGATACTGGAACCGGCATTCCAAGTGAAGATCTGCCACACATATTTGAACGATTCTTTACTGCCGACAGAAGCCGAACTCACAAAGGTACTGGCCTTGGGCTGGCTATTGCACATCGGATAATTGTTGAACATGGATCCGAATTGACAGTTGCAAGTACTGAAGGTAAAGGCACTACGTTTGGATTCTTGCTAACTACGTCTTAACTCTCTGACTACTCCAATCATCCCAACTATTGCTACTAAAGTCAGCCAGCTGCCGCTGACCGAGTTACCCAGTACAAACTGCCCTATTCCAAAAGTCATTCCGTAAACCAGCATCACTCCGGAAATCCAGGCAACCATAGTGTTTCTATTCAGGCCATCCTGTTCAACATCTGGCAGGATTTTTTTAATCGGTTCCCACATGCCGCCAGGCCGAACCTTTTTGTAGAACTCCATTAATATCTCTGTCGAAACTGGCCTTGTGATGAAAGTTACAATCACCCAACAAACTATTGTTGCCGGTACCAGGATCAGAGCTTTATGATGAG
>JABIBH010000270.1 GCA_018652925.1 bacterium
ATTACTTCCGCAACAAAAGCCCGGAAGTGTGACCTGTGTAATTTGGGGAAATCAACGGTGCAAGTCAATAGTTTTGTCACACGTTCTTCTATTTCTAGTTACCGGATGCCGATTTCCACGCGTTGGTCAATTCCAGACTATACGTGCCTGCCCCACTTCGGTCAACAAACAAGAACCGCAATCCCATGGATTTATCAGAAAACTGGTTTGGGAAAAGTTGCCAACCTGTGCTGTCATAAATCCAAAGCTCGTGAGAATTTGCGAACCCATAAGAATTAGCCCGCTGAGAAAGCTCCGATTCCGCTTCAACTGTCCTGCTATTTGAAATTCCATTCCGGTTGTTAGCAGTACTACCGTATCGTTCCAGAGCCCAGGAATCAAAAACACGAACTACAGCCTCATCAAAATCATTACTGTTCAGCGGCACTACTTGTTGTTGAAGTTCATCTGGTTCGCCAAGTAACATGTATACAAGGCCACGATCTCCTATCGGTCCAACATTAGAGAAACCCTGATACTGACTTTCCACCAATGTAATCCTACGCTCAAATTCAGCGAGTAGCGGATTTATCCCTGTATGATTATCAGGCATCAAGTTTGCCCAAAATAATTTCACAGAAGACAGCTGGCTTGTGTAATTACCCTCCAGGAAGTTATCAAGTTCGATATCAGTAAACAACATACGACCAACTGCTTCAAGTATATGAGCAGGCAAACTAATTACTCGCGGTGAATGATCTATAGTGAAGCCAGCTACCCAACAGTTTCCGTTTCCAGAAAACAGTGCACAAGAAAGTAGATACTCTCCTGAATCAAAATTGGATACATCCAATTCGTAACCCAAAGCTACAGTCTTTCCCAACTGCAACTTTTGTATTGCTTTGGGATTTAGAACAATCGTGTCTCTACAGGCAATCGATTGCGCTTTGTCAATGATCTGAACCAGAATTTTGTTGTCAGAAGGTTCTCGGCATCCGTAAGCAGTAAACTGAAACTGCAAGAATTGTTCTTCAGTACCATAGCGCCGATTAGGATGATAGTAAGCAGACATGTCTTCATTATTGCGATCAAAAATACTCATTGCCGAGCCACACAGGAAAACAGGGTCTGACAAATACGTCGACTCAAAATCAGAATTCAGCGGCAAGTTGAATGAGACTTCACTACGAGCCCAGGGTGCGTTGTCGTCATGAGAGCTAATCGTTCTGTTAAGATCTCTGACAATTGAAACGATTTCGTAGTCATCTGGATTTACTGCGGGAACATGTAAGCTGAAAACCTGTTGTAGTGTCCCAGAAATAAGCTCCTCTTCACTATATGTTTTTGTTATAATATTTTTGTGTTTACTGATAACTTCTTTCTCATTTACCGACAAATAAACAGAGACCCCAACCCGTCCATCAAAGGAACCGTTCTCATTCTCAATAAAACGAATTTCCCTGTTTGGTACTGAGAATATGAATTCCAAATCCAGTAATCCGTCGCTACGATAATTGCTTACTGCATCAATAGTATAACGGAGATCTCCCACACCTTCCAATGGCGTTAACAGAGCAGCAAACAGGTTCGAACTCAATAAAAGAACTAAGAATAACCCGAGAAACATCCTGTACATAAGGCACCTCTCAATCTCAAGACTTCTTTCACAACATACACACAAGACTCAAGTGCTGATATAAAAAAAGCCACCTGTTCCCTGGAGGTGGAACAGGTGGCTCAAAACAAAACTAAATTAGTATATGAAAGACATGCTCAATCTGTGAACGTAATGCAATGCTCCCATATCAACCATGCTGTAATCAGTAATAATACGTGAGTATTTACCGGTCTTCAAAACAGTGCCGAAGCCCCATGTGAAACCATCAGTATCATAACCAAGATTATATCCCATTCTGCCATAGAATGTATCTCGCATATTATACTCTAGACCAAAGTTTGATCTCTCGGCATTATCAGCTGGATGTTGAAATTCGGCCGCAATCAACAAACTTTGGTGATCGGTCCCAAAGGCTTTAAAGCTTCCACCTACTTTAAAGTTTGTTGGCATTTTAGCCGCTCTCTCATCAAAAGTGATTTTACCACCAAGATTTTGAATTACCATACCAAGACGCATGTCGCGGAGACCTATCCGGTACAAAATACCAAAGTCCATACTACCGGTATTTACTGATTGTTCAGCAAGTCCCATATGAATAAAGTTGGCAGTCAAACCTGCCGAGAACTTATCTGTCCAGAACTGGCTGTATGAAAAGCCAAAAGAGGTTGATCCAGCATCAAAAGTCTGGCCATTCCCTTCTGGTTCATAAGCAGTCCTGACAATCATAGGGTCAAGCCAAAGCGCTCTCATAGATATTCCAAAAGTACCTGGAATTATGCTAGGGTTGAAAGCTAGAACGGCTGAACTCAAATTCATATCAGCAGGCCATTCTACCTGAGAAACATGGAATTCATTTCTTCTTACTTCAACAAGCCCAGCAGGATTCCAAAAAACACTGCTTGCATCATCAGCTACAGCAGTAAATGCTGAGCCCATAGCAGTTGCTCTGGCACTGGTACCAACTTCAAGAAATTGAGCACCATATGTTCCAACTTTTTCGAAGAACTCAGCCTGAGCAACAAGTGGCAACATAACAGCCACCAGGGTCAGAAACAGAATGCGCTTCATTTTACCTCCAGATCCACTACATAGTGGATTAATAAACGGTGAGAGCAAACTTGCCCTCTTACCGAATCACAACAAACTTGCCAATAAAATCATCAAAAGCACTACCATCGGAATTAACCGAATACAGATAGATGCCACTAACTACTTCCTGTCCATTCCTGCTGACCAGGTTCCATTCAGCTTCGCCATAACCATTTGTGCCATCATGAATGACTGTTTCAATCAAATCACCATTGACCGAAAAAATACTAATGGTATTTCTCGCTTGAGGAAGATTTGCAAACTTAACCCGCACACCGGTAGGATCATCACCATTTGGATTAAATTCCTGGAATTCTGCCAAAGATTCCCTTGTTGCCGGGTTTGGGTAAACATAAATATCAGCACCATAAATGGCCCTGTCTTCAGCAGTCTGGGCGCTGGTAGCCGGAGAAGTGTGGGCGAATGAAGAGCCAGGGTCACCAACAAGTCCACTACCAGTTATTGTAACTTCATTTTCATCCAGTTCCACCAAATGATCAGATGCAGTCACAGAATAGAAATACAAGAATCCATTGTGGATGTCTGAATCAATGTACTCATAAAACTGTACCGGTACCTTCAATGCAACCATAGGGCTTGTTTGTTCGCGTCCAGTAACCATGAAAAATGTATCTAGTTCTGCTGGATATCCTTGCCATGGCAGTAGTCCTTCATAGCCAGGAACTACAGCACCAAATCGATCAAACAAGTTGGGGCTGCTACTAAGCAAACCAAGTGAGTCAGCATCAACAATGTACTGCATAGCACTGCTTAGTCCATAAAACTGAGGATCATCCAGACACCTTGGTCGATAAGCTATTTCTTCAAGCCCAGTATTCAATCCCAATGGCAACGTATCAATCACTGTAGTATCCAGGTCACCAATAACTACTTCTCTTGTATTATAATAGTAGTTATCCAGATCATATTCCGAGATTAGCTGCCACAAACCACTTTCTGGACCATTTTCAATTGAAGATCCAAATGGACGACTCCAGTTATCTGCACGCCATATTTTATAAGATTCAAAATCAAGCTGATTTACTCTTATATCAGGTGTTACTTCACTAATATTATCCCAATACACATGCACAGAAGCATCTGTAGGCCATAATCTCATTCCAGGAGGCGGTGGAGCCATGCCAACCAGCCAGTTAATCCGGTATTCGTTACCGCTAATACCTGTACAACCAGCTTTTGAATCATCTGGTATATCAGGATTCCAACAGTTCCAGTTTCCAATCAACATATTGTCGCCGGTACACTCCTGACCCAACTGACGGGCACATTCAAAGCAATTGTCCATGTTGACGAAAACACACTGATCGTTGGTTTCAGAATCGAAGAACATATCATCTGATTCAATCATAGGTTGACTGAAATAGAACTCCTGAGTAATACAGGTTGTATCCATATAATCTGCCCTGAAAGCATATATTGGACTTTGACCACCTACATCAGAATAATCACTGAGACAAATTTTGGTCTCACGTCCATCCACACCTGTTTCCGGATCTTTATCAGTATTAAAGAAGTTTCCGTAGAAAGTTAATGCAGCTTCTGCGGCATTGGCTTTCAAACCTTCCAACCCGGTACCAATTACAAGCCCTGCCTGGAATTGAAGAGTACCATCAGGTTCCAGCTCCTGGAAAGGACCAGCTGAAACCAAAAATCGAAAATCGTTTTCTTTTGCCTCATTTGTATCTGGATCACGCTCATCAACCGAAAGAAGCTCATATCTTTCCGCATCATTTGTAGGGTCTCCACCCTGATCAAAAGCTGATTGCCCGGAGAAGGACTGGAATGAACGTAGCTTGACTTTTTCTGGAGCTCTCAACCCGGTTGGATCAATATCATGACCTAAGAATATAAGACCGAAATAGCCTGTAGCTTCCCCACCGTCACCATCTTTGTCATACATATATCCAACTGAAACTGGGACCCAACTCTCATCCCTTGCCTGAACCATACCATCAAAGCTGCCAGCCAAATCATCGTCAGCTCTACCTGGTGTATTTCGTTTACCGATATCACTATCTGCAAATAAACCGATGTAAACATCGTCAATAGAAGCAACACCGATGTTTGTAATTTTGAAATCAAAACCTACAAAATCATCAGCATCATCATTTTCCCATGCATATGCGCTCTGCACTATCTTCAAGTTCAGAGGAGTGTGATCAGGGTAACGCTCAGAAGCAAGACGGGTATTGTCATAAAGAGTACAAATCATCATCTGGTTTCCGACTTGACCAAAGTCTTCATCAATCAGGCCATCACCATCATCATCATAGCCATCAAGGACTTCTTCATCTATGAAATCATCTTCATCGTCATCAGCACCAGTTTCAGGAAGCCTCTTACCTCCGGCTAACTCGTTGCCAACAGGTCGCGTAATATTACCACTAATTGCTTCATAAATAGTGTCTTCAATCTCAGTTCGTGCCGTAATTTCACGATCATATTGACCTGTAGATACTAACTTCTCACCTAACATAACTCCGCCAACCCACAGACCAGCAGCCCATAAGTATTCAACACCACTACCTGCAGGCCACTGAGCTGATGGAGCATCACACCATGTACAGGTTGATCCTGCATTAGAACCAATCAAACCGAAGTTTGTAATGTTAACATGTAGTTCACCTACATTCATTACATATGACCCATCGGTTACAAATGCTCCGTTAGGATTTCCGGCTCCCCATTCAAACTCATCCATATCGACCCATGCAAAGGCAGAAACAGCCAGTATCATGAAGAATGAGACCATTGCGGTAAGCGCCAGAAACTGCCGTAAAGAACAGTTATAAGTTATGCGCCAATTCCGACGATCCATATTTCGATTCCTTTCTTGCCATCCAAATTTTCAAAAGCCCGCTACAAGCATTGCTGATCTAGAAATCCCAGCGTACACCTACACGGAAAAGACGATGCATTCCAAAGACCCGTGGGTCAATAATTGGAATAAATTCACTGTAATTGTCACCATTGGCGTCCTGCAGATAGGCACCACCGTACTTACCAGTCTCAGTTAGATACGAATTACCGGCATTACCGGCATTATTCATTCCCGGATCGATTTCTCCACCGGTAGCCAAAACTTGATCCTGATTCAACAAGTTTCTTGCTTGCATCGTAATAAGAAGCTTCTGACCATAGAGATTGACATTTCTGGATGCTTGCAACTGGAGATTATAAGTTGAAGGGAACCTCATACTGTTCTCAAGCAGAGGATCCTGTTTTCTTGCATATCTGTCTGCTGGAGTCCATGGAAAACCACTGTTGAAAGAAAAATCCAAAGAGCTTGACCAGGACCCCGGCTCTCTTAACAAGAGGCGGAAGTTGAAAGCATGCCTGATGTCCCAATTAAGAGGAAGTTCCTGATTTGGTAAAAACTCCAGGCCTTCCGGATTTGAACCAAACTCAGGAGAAGAAGCAACACCATCAGCATATGCATATGTATAATTAAGACTATACTCAAATTTATTGTTATAGCGCTTGTCCAGAGTAAACTCCAGACCTCTTGAAGATGCATAGGCCTTGTTGATAAAACGGCCCAGAGTGTTTCCAGTCTCCTCATCAGTTACAGTTGTTGCTGCGATCAAGTCGTAAATATCACGACTGTATATAGCTACTGTACCAGCCAGGAAATCAGTAAACTGGTGCTTGATTCCAGCCTGATAGGCAACTGTTGATTCACTCATCAGGTTTGGGTTACCAAGAACTCCTGAGTTACCAATTGGGTCCTGACTACTGAACAAAGAACTCCTTGGTGGTGGTTGGATAAAACGTCCGTAGTGAAAACTAAATCCATCACGTTCAGTAATTGGGAATGCAAAACCAAGACGTGGTGAGAATTGGTGTTTATATTTAATTACATTATTATCCACATCTTCATTCTGCAACTCGATTGCTGCTGCAGATCCCGGAGAGAACATATCCCAGCGGAAACCGTAGTTTACAACCATTCCTTCATGTGCCCATCGATCCTGGACATACCATGCTGCTTCCGGGTTATAGGTATGGAATACATTACTGTTGCCACCAAGTGAATATTCACCCGTAAACCTGTTTCGACGTTCAATAGACGGGTAGGACAAAAACTTGCGCTCAATATCATTATACTGTATCTGAACTCCGGTTTTAACCAGGTGACCTTTCCATCTGGTACTGGTGATATCAAACTTGGTCATATATGTCCGCGAATACTCTTCCCCGTAAAACGGATTATCACTAGTTGTAATAAACAGTGGATTAAGAGGGTCTGTATAATAATCCGATCCTGTCAAATACAAGGAAGTATGCCCATAAAACAGGTTTGGAGACCAAATACCGCCATGGTTGAAGTCCCATGGATCATTACCATCAACCGTACTTTTCATATCAAAAGAGACCAGGCTGAGTTTTAACGAGTAAAATGTTTCATCGGTGATATTATGTGACAAAACAAATTTAATCTGCTGGTTGAGAGACACGTTCTCACCACTACGGTCAGCAGAATTAAATGCGACATAAGATGAATCTTCTTGAGCAGTTGAAAATGCAGAATGAGGATACCTGAATCCTGCAAACCCTGGCTCGGCAACTACATTATACATTCGCCCATCTACAGCTCTTACTTCAAGGACAGGGACAACCTGCCTGATCAAACTGGAGTTTCGAGAATCATAAACAATTGTTGGACGAGCGGTATTATTCATATTCTCATACCACGGTCCATAATAAACAGGTATATGTCCACCGGAGTAAAGTAACAGACTACCGCCACCCTGCTGCCTGACTTCTACAACCAGAGGCATATAAATAATTTTGCGAGCATAACCGGATACACTCCAGTTTGGAGAATAACCTTGACCTGATCCATAAGATAATGAGTATTCACCTGTAAGACGTAAACCTTCATTGAAAGCATACTTCCACTTTGTGGAACCTTTAACTGAGTTTGATTGGCGGCGACGGAATTGAAACAAAGTTGCATCACCAAGGTTAACTCTATATTCAGGTCTGGTTGCTACGGAAAAATTCTCTGTATCTGTAAAATTCATATCTCCAGAGACGAAGTAAGTCAACTTCTCAAGAGGAGTTGGGCCACCAAATCCAAATTCAAGACGATCATAGTTGGTGTAAGTTTTATCCTGACGGCCAAAATCATCAGTCAGATACCTTATTGCACCCTCGAACTTATCGCCACCTGAACGGGTTACCATATTTACAACTCCACTCATGGCACTACCATATTCAGCATCCATACCACCTGTTGTAGTAGTGACTGCCTCTACAGCCATTGCGGAAACATCAACGGAGCCGCCACCCATTGGGTTATCAACAGGAACATCATCAATACGCATTGATACTTCACCGCTTCGACCACCGCGAACATACAGCTCTCCACCACGCATAACCACACCGGCTTGCTTGGAAACGGCTTCTTCAATTGAATCAACTGCATAATCAGCCAGACGCTCCTGGCCCATTTTCTGCTCAGATTTTGCGCTTGTAACTTCAACCATAAATGCTGCACCTTCAATGGCAATGGCATCAATAGTTTCAACAATTACAACTTCCATATTAAATTGAAGTTCAGTTGTTTCGTTAGGTACGACTGTTACAGTAACTTCCTGTTCAGCATATCCAAGATACAACACCTGTACTACATGTTCTCCG
>JABIBH010000271.1 GCA_018652925.1 bacterium
AATAAAGCGATATCCAGATTTAGCCCGGCTACTCGCTTCTGATCAAGTGCGTGCGATGATATTTCCATCGATAATGCAGTACACTTATTATCTACCATCACGCGGAGCAATGGGTACAGGACAGTCCCATCGGGAGTTGTCAGTGGTGCTGGAATTGATTCAACTCCGTTGTGGTATTGAATTGTTCCGATAAGCCCACATTTACCATAAATGGCTGTCAACATCTCATGAATTAAATACGATGATGTTGTTTTGCCATTTGTTCCCGTTACACCTGTAATGAACAATTTTTCATCAGGATTCCCATTAAGATATCTACTGACCAACGCCGCTTTTGTTCTGGTATCTGTGGTCAAAATTACGGGTACAGAACATTCATTGAAATCAGCAAGTCTTTCCGAGTCGATCATCACCGCTGAGCAGCCTGCATCAATAGCATTCTGAACATATTTGTGACCGTCAATATCCGTCCCGATTACAGCAGCAAACAACGAACCGGAACAGGCAACTCTTGAATCGAGTATGACATCGGATATCTGGACATTGTTCTCACCAATCAGGGAACAATCAAGATATTCAACAATTTCGCCTGTTGTTAATGCCATCTGTTTTCCATCCATAGTTCCAACTTGTGTCCATCGAGAATTTGGTTAGGTGAAGGCTTTTGCCTGACAACATAACCTGTACCATGAATTATTGTCTCGATTTGCAATGAGTTTGCATACTGTTTAATTTCTCTGTTACTCATTCCATTCAAATCAGGAATGACAATGCTATCCTGTCCATCCTCAATCGCAACAGTAACAGTTACAGGTGCGCCTTGGGATATTCTAGTTCCAGGTGCCGGGTTTTGTGCAATTACAAGCCCTTTGATACTGTTTCCTTTTATCGTCAATCCCGATGAACTGATCATCTGTTGAGCTGTCGTTGTCGTAATATATCTGACGTCCGGGACTTCGATCATATTACTTTCTGCAACATTATATTCGCTGCTCACAACACCATCAAACCAATCTGTAGATCTTCCCATTTCATTGACGATCGCTGCAAAAAGAGGTGCCGCACTATTAGAGGCATAATGATGTGCATAGTCTGGTTCATCAATGGTTGTCAGGATCAAAACTCTTGGTTCTTCTACTGGAGCCATGCCTAGAAAACTTGCCACATACTTACCAGAAATATAACCCCCTCCACCAGGTTTTGACTTCTGGGCTGTTCCGGTTTTTCCTGCTACCAAAGTCCAGTTGACCTGCGCTTTAACGCCTGTCCCACTTTCAACTGCCAAAGCCATTCCGCGCTTCACAATCGCAGATTCTTTTTTCGATATCACACGCCTGCCATCAGCAGCAGAAATAACTTTCTGACCAAGTTTTTTCACAAGACCCGGTTTCACCATTACACCGTTATTTGCAATCACAGATCCAGCTGTAACTATCTGAAGCGGAGAAACCAGCAACTCCTGCCCAATTGCGATTGTCGGCTTGCTCCTGCCTGACCATTCGCCGGATACTTGTAAATAACCGGTTGCAGCGCCCGGGTACTGGATCCCGGTGGGTAGCCCAAAACCGAAAGTCTTCAAGTCCCTGTAGAATTCACTTTTTGAAATATTTGTTACTGCTCTGGCAAAGTAGATATTGCTTGAGTGTGCAAAGGCATCCAGTAGTGGCAGCTCTCCCAAGTCATCATGCCCAGACGAGTTTCGTATTGTGAACTTCCCAAAATCACCATCATCGCAATCGAAGGTTGTTTCTACTTTGACAGCATTATTGCGTAAGAGAATCGATGTTGTAAACACCTTGAATACAGAACCAGGTTCATATGCTCCTGTGAAATTAAAATTGTTCCATAGGTATAGACTGTCAGGACAATCACTTCTGGTACGAACAACTGGAGAATCGGCTGCAGCCAAAATATCACCGGTAGACGGATCTACTACTAATACACTTCCTCCGGTTCCATTGCTTTCAGTTATAAATTGACTAAGCATATTTTCGCAAATTGTCTGAATCTCAATATCGATCGAAAGTGTTACAGGTTCGCCCACAACTGGTTCTTTAATAATTTCATACCCATAATCAGAACCGGCAGCATTTACAATTCTTGAACCAATTCCATTTACACCAGCTAAAACATTGTTCAGACTGCTTTCCAGACCTTCGCAATGGTAAGTCCCATCTGCATCCTGCTGGCTGAATCCAAGTAACGAAGCTCCCACACCACCATACGGATAAATCCTGCTTCGTTGCTCTTCAATTGTCACTCCCTTTAACTTCTTAATTTGTTTAACATCATCAGGGTGAAGCACAACTTTATTTGCAAATACAATATGTTTGCCATTGGCCTTTTGAATTCTCGATTCAAGACCTCCGGGAATACTCACATATTCTGACAACGATCTGATTAGATTAGCTGGATTTTCGATTTGTCGTGTAGCAATGCCGAGTCGCCAACGTGTTACCGATCGAGCCAGAGTCTTGCCATTTCTGTCGTAGATTGTGCCGCGGTCTGCAGGCAACACAATACTCTTGCTCCACTGGTTTTCAGCTCGAGCAAGGAAATAATCGTGTTTTATAACTTGAATTTGAAAAAGTCTGGCAACAATTATCAATAATAAGATTGAAATCCAGGTTGAAAGTACTCTAAGCCGCTTCGCCCCATGGCGATTGCGGCCCATTACTACCTCTCTCCAGCTCTAGCAGATGACACTGCTATACCATCGTTGCTAAAAATAGACTTGAAGCGATTAACAAAAGACAGATCTTCAGATTTCGATAAATCACAATATGCCATAACAACTGCAGGAGCATCCAGGTCAACAAGACCAAGTTCAGAAATTGCCCGCTTGGAAACCATCTCTCTTGACGATGTTTTATTCCACTGCTGCTCCAACACACCGATATTAGTGGTCAGATAACTTATTTCCTTGTTTTTTTCGTTAATTTTCTGGTTGGTTGTAATTACACCATTTGAAGCAAATATAGAAAACACAATCAATGTGGCTATCAGAATAACGCCACCGACTGATTTCACCAACCCACTACAAGTGCTTTTCCTGTGGCGTGCAGTACATCGCTTGTGCACAGTTCTAACAGTGCCCGGTAAATAAACTCGTAATTCTCTGCCTGCATCTACTAAACTCATTATTTCTTCTCCACAACCCGCAATTTTGCGCTGCGTGACCGGGGGTTTGTTGTGAGTTCATCATCATGTGCAACAACTGGTTTTCTGGTTACCAGCTTGATTGAAGCTTGATGAGAACATCGACATTCAGGAAATTCCGAGGGACAAATACAACCTGTTGATTCTAGAGCGAAGTATTTCTTAACAATTCTATCTTCAAGTGAATGATATGAAATGACTACCAGTCGACCTTTTGGAGCCAGAGCGTCAACCGCATCTACAAGAGTATCGGACAACGATGACAATTCATCATTAACAGCAATTCTTATCGCCTGAAATACTCTGCTCAAAGACGCGTTCAGTGTTGGCCCTTTGCCAATCGCTGACTCAACACAATCTTTCAACTGTTTAGTTGTACTAATTCCATCTTCAGTACGTGTATTGACAATAGCCCGGGCAATTCTCCGGGATTTTCTCTCTTCACCATATTGATAAATAATGTCGGCAAGTTCACCTTCTGAAGATTCAGCAAGGATATCCGCAGCAGTCCTACCTGTAGTCTGGTTAAAGCGCATGTCAAGATTAGTGTCCTGACGATATGTAAAGCCTTTGGTGGGATCGTCAAGTTGATATGAACTGACACCTAAATCCAGTAAAATGCCATCACAGTTTTCCCAACCTTGCTCAGAAATTGCTTTTTTGATTTCGCGAAAAGAACCGTGAAAACAGGCTAATCTGTCATTTTCTTCTGCCAGAACTTTGCAGGCATTTACAGCATGTATATCCAGATCGATTCCCAGAACTTCGGCACCTTTTTGTAAAATAACTTTGCTGTGCCCTCCAAAACCAAATGTTCCATCGATAATTTTTTTCCCGGATGCAGCCCGCAAATATTCAACCGACTCATTTAA
>JABIBH010000272.1 GCA_018652925.1 bacterium
GTAGTTCCTAATATGTTGGTCAACGGCGCCGATGGTATTGCTGTTGGTATGGCAACCAAGATTCCGCCACACAACATGACGGAAGTTTGCAATGGATTGATGGCGTTGCTTGAAAATCCAGACCTGGAACCAATTGATATGCTTGAATATGTGGAAGGACCCGATTTTCCAACAGGCGGAATCATTTTAGGTAAACGTGGTATTGTTGACTACGTCACAACTGGTCGCGGTCGGGTTGTAGTTAGAGGAAGAACAGAAATTGAAGAAACTTCAAAAGGCAGAACCCATATTATAATTTCCGAGTTGCCGTATCAGGTTAATAAAGCAAACCTGGTTGAGAAAATTGCAATTCTTGTACGCAGTGGACACATAGACGGAATCAGTGATCTGCGCGACGAATCGGACAGAAAAGGGATGCGCGTTGTTGTTGTTTTGAAAAAAGACGCTTATCCACAAGTTGTTTTGAATAAACTTTTCAAACACACTCAATTGCAACAAACTTTTGGCGTTATCAACCTTGCGCTGGTTAACAATCAGCCTAAAGTGATGACAACGAAACAGACTATGCAGGAATTTCTAAATTTCCGCGAAGAAGTGATTGTCAGACGCACAAAGTACGATCTGCGCAAAGCAGAGGAGCGGGCCCATATTCTTGAGGGTTACCGCATTGCCCTGGATAACATTGATGAAATTATTGAACTGATTAAAAAGAGCGAGTCTCCAGAAGCTGCGCGTAATGGTCTTATTGCAAAATTTCATCTTTCAGAAATTCAGGCTCAGGCGATTTTGGATCTCAAGCTTGCAAGGCTTACCGGCTTAGAGCGCCAAAAAATTGAAGAGGAATACAACAAGCTGCTTGCAAAAATTACCGACCTGAAATTTATCCTCAACAACAGAG
Organism: bacterium; assembly: GCA_018652925.1. Taxonomy (GTDB): domain Bacteria; phylum Krumholzibacteriota; class Krumholzibacteriia; order LZORAL124-64-63; family LZORAL124-64-63; genus JABIBH01. The sequence goes on from JABIBH010000272.1 coordinate 899, forward strand.
ATAAACAGCTGTCGATAATCAAAGAAGAGCTGCTTGAGGTTAAAGAAAAATACGGCGATGAGCGACGGACTTCCATTGAGCCGTATGAAGATGATATCGATCTTGAAGATCTGATTCCTGAAGAAGACGTGGTTGTAACAATCAGTAATCAGGGATATGCCAAACGAATTCCGATTGACACATACAGGTCTCAAGGCAGGGGCGGCAAGGGTGTCGCTGGCATGAAAACCAAGGACGATGATTTCCTTGAACACCTTTTCATTGCGTCTACTCATCACTACCTGATGGTTGTAACAGAAAAAGGCCAGCTTTACTGGCTGAAGACATATCAGGTCCCCGAGGCGGGCAGAACGGCCAAAGGCAGACCGCTTGTTAACATGATTAACATCGGGCAGGGCGACAAAATTTGTGCTGTTGTGGCAGTAAAAGATTTCCCGGAAGACAATTTCCTGATTATTACCACCGACAGTGGAATTATTAAAAAAACTCCACTTTCAGCATTTGGAAATCCACGCAAGGGCGGCATTCGGGCAATTACGCTCAAAGAAAATGAGCTCGTAAATGCAGCTAAGGTTACTGATGGTAAACAGGACATTATCCTGGCCGCAAGCAGCGGTCTTGCCATTCGTTTCCACGAGTCGGACATTCGCTCAATGGGCAGAACGGCACGCGGAGTAAAGGGAATTACCCTTAGCAAGGAACATAAAGTTGTTGGTACAATTGTTGTTCGCGACGGGGGAACCTTGCTGACAATCACCCGAAACGGCTACGGCAAGAGAACCAAAATTGAAGATTATCGCTTGCAAAAACGCGGCGGCCGTGGCACGATATCAATCAAATGCACGGAACGCAATGGGCCACTTGTCGATATAAAAGAAGTTGATGCAGGACAAGGCTTGATGGTCATTTCGAGGAACGGAATCATTATTCGAATGGAAGTTGATAATATCTCAACTCTTGGTAGAAATACTCAGGGTGTAAGAATTATCAAACTCAAAGGCGACGATTACGTTGTCAGAATTGCCCGCATCGAAGCAGCAGAAGAAATTGCTGATGTGGTGGACGATTCCAGAGAAGAGTAGCCGTGAAACTGATTATTACATTGTCCGCGCTGTTGATTTTTTCAGCAGCAGTCATCGCGTCGCCTACGGTTAAAACCGCATGTGAGCTGGACGATTACGCAACTGTATTCATCACAGGATCTTTTGTGGAGATACTTGTTCATGGCAACGGTTCTGATATTCCGGTTCGTATCGCCTCACAATCAGCAACAATTTCTCACAAGCCATCACTCAGAAAAGCACCATTTCTTGCTGTTGTTAATGAAGACCATGCTGGTGGCAACTGGGGCCTGTCGTCAAATGCCGACGACGACCAGGACGGGGAAATTAACGAAGATCGTTTTGACGGCATAGACAATGACAACGACGGCCTGATTGACGAAGATTTTGCTGCAATCGGTCACCAAATGTCTGTTACTGAAATTCGCCGAGAAAAAAACAGTTCACACACAGAAACATATCACTGGGATTATGTCTCTTTAGACAAAACGCTTTTTGTTGTTTTCGATAGAACAGATACCGGCCTGATGACGCTTAGCAATAAATCAAACTGGCACATCGCTCCACTTGATCCCGCCTACCCGGAACGGGTTTTTTATGCAACCGATGCTGGTGATAAAATTGTTGGCGCACTGTTGCTGGACAGATCTGAAATCCCCAAAATAGACAGAGGAACAATAGGTTTTCCTTTTGAAGGAAAAGCAACCTGGGCTATCACTGTTGCTTCAAATGCAGCGACACTAAGGAGCCAACTTGTTGCAGCAGAAAACATTTATGATGGCGCAGTGCTAAAGTCCGGCGAGAAGGCCACTTCCTGGATCATGTCCGCCGGGTGTGCCCTTTGTATAAAAAAACAGGAAATCGATGCAAATTATTATATCGATGAGAATAACAGAATCGTCATTGAATTTAATATAACCAAAGGATCCAACAGCCTGTTCGACCCCAATGCATTTACTCTTGGCGACAAAGAGCTAGGCAGCCCTGGTAAAATTGAATGGGAATCAGAGGCCAGCTGGTCAACAAAATGGATCAATGCAAAAGCATCAGATTTATGGAAACCTGAAACGGTTGCTCCTTATTGTAAAAACCCGGAATTTTTACAACATACTGCAGAGGGAAAATTGCGTTTTGTTTTCTCAGCCTCAGCTTCTTATTCAACAAAGCTCTCCGGGAAGTACTTGTCTGGCAAGCCGTTTAAGGCGGAAATCAAGCTGCTAAAAAGAACCAAGCAGGAGCCGGAAGAGGCAATTTTTACAGAGCCAGTTTTGTCCCCAACACTTTTAAGCAATCATCCAAACCCGTTTAATCAACAGACAACTATAAAATTTATAGTACCGGTTACAGTGGGCGAAGGACTGGTCTGGGGAGACTCAGAACAGCCAACTCTCAACTCAATTGAAATGATGCCGTATAGCTCATCCGCACCATCAGTCAGTTTGAGGGTTTACACTGTTGCTGGAAGAGAAATATCAATTCTTGAAAACGCCAGCCTTGGAACTGGTAGCTATACAAGCAGTTGGGACGGAAAAGATTCGATTGGCAGAAATGTTGCCGCCGGAACATATTTCTGCAAGCTTCAGATTGATAAATGGTCTGTAACAAAAAGAATTACTTTGGTCAGGTAAAAACAGGTAAAACGCCCGTTTTTGTCGTTTATTGGGACCTATTTTATGTATTGACTAGACAGATCAGGTAATTTAGAGTATAATAGTTCAATTAGGCATTTGCTTAGGCAAATAAAAGCACCCTTGGACTGACATTATATATGTACCGCCAAGTATTCATATAGGAGACAGTCGTGCAAGAAAGACTGCAATCAGCTATTGAAGAGTGGGATAGCTACTTAATCGAGTTCCCAACCTTCACAAAAACTAGTAGCTCTGGTCTCGAAGAGAACCAGAGAATTTTGTTTACCTGTATTTCAAATGAAACAAATGCAGCCGAGATTTGCTTCGCTCTTTTTGGCCCACAAATTGTAATCAACAAACGGGAATCTTCTGATAACAGAGGAACCAACGCGGCGTTACTTTTCATCTACTCCAGCGACAAAACCAAAGCAATGAATGCCGCTCTTGAGCAACAGGTTGGCGTTGTAGAGATGCCGGTTTTAGTTGCCCACGGAGCAAACGTTCAAAAAAGTGCTCAACACGTCATAGAGTTTTTACAAGGCAAAACAGCAAAAATCACTACCCCTGATAATGACATCATGGTTCCATCTCCAACTGGTGATGCTGACGTTGAAACTTGGCTTGGACCGCTACCAGAGGTAGCGATAAGCGAAGACGGAGCCAGGAATATTGCAAATACCGACATCCACGACTACAGAGCTGAATACTCATGTCGATATGTTTTGAAAAACTTCAGTTCAAACATCAACAGAGACAAAATGGCCGATCTGGTTTTTCTGTCACCAGGCTACTTTTCCAACATGTTCAGAATGGAAGTTGGAATGAGCTTTAGTGACTATCTGATACAGGTTCGCATCGACGGCGCAAAAGTATTGTTGCGTCGCTTTGAGCTTTCAGTTGAAGAGGTCTCCAAGAGTTGTGGTTTTAACAGCCTGGCTCATTTCTCCAGAACATTTAAGGAACGATGTGGGGTTTCACCTCTGCGCTATCGCAAAACTCCATCACTTGCTTCTTGAAAACTGGTTCAATAAAATAAGCGCCTCTTCTTTTCAGGAAGAGGCGTTTTTTCTGGAGATAAATGTCACTGATTTCATTACAAAATATTGATTTTGATTTTGGCCGAGAGCCGGTGTTGCGTAATGCCAGCCTGAATATTCTGCCGAGTAGAAGCTATGGCCTTGCTGGTGGTAACGGGTGTGGGAAATCAACACTGCTTTCAGTTATTGCCGGATCGATTTTACCAATTCATGGTAAGCGCCAGCTTACTTCCGGCGTAGAAATTTGCGTCCTGAATCAAGACAC
>JABIBH010000022.1 GCA_018652925.1 bacterium
AGTTGCTGAATGTACTGAAAGGCGAAATGTCGATTGTTGGGCCGCGCCCGCAAATCCCGTCAGAGGTAAAAGAGTACACTCCTCGGCAGGGCAGAAGGTTGCTTGTTACACCTGGGCTTACTTGCGTATGGCAGGTCTCTGGCCGGAGCCAACTTGATTTTGATGAGTGGATGGAGCTTGATATTGAATATGTCCAGAAGAGGGGCTTTCAATTCGATCTGTGGATAATATCTCGCACAATTCCTGCAGTAATTGAACGAAAGGGTGCGTACTAAAATGGATTTTGTAAATGCTCTGAAATCAGATCCTTTCTCATTCATGCTGATTGATGTTTTTACTGACAAAGTATTTGGTGGTAGCAAGCTCACTTTTTTCCCTTTTGCAGGAAAAATGTCTCGCGCATTAATGCAGTCTATTGCCAAGGAGATGGGCTCAGGTGAAACGGCTTTTGCCGATATATCAGATAACGGGACAGGTACTATCCATCTATTCACACCGTCGGTAAGTATACTTGCTACCGACCTGGCTTTAATTGGTGCAACATGTGCTGTTGATGAGCTTGGTTTATTGGCTGATTCTACCGGCTTCAAATGGCTAAGTGATGATGGTGAACATTCCGTACAAATTGAAGAAACTGAATCCGGCAAGAGATACAGCACATCCCACCTCAAGGCTGATTTTATAGGGCAGTATTACAAACGATCATCTGTGGCAAAAGCGCTTGGACTGGTGGAACAGGATATTTCCATCACCGGTTTGCCATGTGAGATAGTTTCAACTGGCCTGCCAATCCATATTGTTCCTGTTGGCACTCTGGCTGCTGTTGAAAAAATCTCTATCAAACATAGTGCGTGTCATGATATTGTAGAAGACCTTGGATTTGGCGATATGTTTGTTTTTGTCTGTGACAGTGAAAATCCGGGTGTCGATATACATTGTCGATTCTTTGCTCATGGCTTCGGAATTCCTGAGGACCCCGCCAGTGGGACTGCCTGTTCTGCGCTCATGGCGTATCTGGTAAAACACAGATTGGTGGCAACGACATCTGATGTACATATTACCTGCGAGCAGGGTATGGAAATTGGCCAACCCAGCAGATTGTATTTGTCTGCTAAAATTGTTGCGGGAGAGGCAAGCGAAATTAGTGTTGGTGGAGAATGTGTTGTTGTCGGTTTTGGCAAACTCACTTCAAGAATAAGTTCTTAAATGTTTAATTCAACAGGAGTAATCGATGGCTAACTCTGCAGGACTCGCGCCAGAAATGCGTGAGATGTTCATTCAAACAATGAAACAGGTTTTTGATAGAGATCTTCCCGAAAGCAAACTTCTTGAACTGGATGCTGCCGATGAATGTCCAGTAGACTTCATTAAGACACTTTTGTCTCCTGAAGTTGGTTTGCATCTTGTTTTCTTGCCTGAGGAAGCTGGTGGACTTGGTGGCGGTGCAATGGACATTGCCAGAGTTTCTGAAGAGATGGCAAAAATCGATCTCGGCGTTGCAACTGCATTTTTAGCAATCAGTCTTGGCACAGATCCCATAATTGTTGGTGGAACTCCTGAGCAGAAAAAGTTCTGGCTCTCACGTATCGCTTCTGAAGGTTTGATTGTTGCATATGGTGTAACTGAACCTGCAGCAGGTAGCAACGTGGCAGCAATCGAAACCAGAGCCGATCGTATTCTGGATGACGATGGCAATATCACTCATTACAAAATCAATGGTACAAAACAGTTCATTTCAAATGGAGCAATAGCTCAGCTTTATACCATTCTTGCGAAAACTCCTGAAGGCCCAAGTTTCTTTTGTGTTGAAACAGGTACTGAAGGATTACAGGCAGGCAAGCATGAAGACAAACATGGTATTCGTGCTTCAGACACAGCAGGAGTTGTTCTGGAAGATGTTGTAGTCCCTGTTGAAAATCTGATTGGTGGGATTGAGGGCGTCGGTCTGAAGCAAGCCAATGCTGTCTTTGGTTACACCAGGTTAATGGTTGGTGCTTTCGGGCTTGGTGCTGGGCAAGCTGCAATTGATAAGGCTCTGGCTTATGCCAAGGAGCGAATTCAGTTTGGTTCTGCACTGGTGGAAAAAGAAGGGTACATGGCCAAGTTGATTACTCGCAACTGGCTCAAACTTGAAGCATGCAGAGCATACAGTGAAGAAGTTGCTGCACGTATCGACAACGGTGAAGATGGACTTCAGGTTGAAGGCGCGGTTGCTAAATACTGGAGCACTGAAATTGGAAATTCCACTGCTGATGATGCAATCCAGGCTCTTGGTGGTTACGGGTACACTCGTGAGTATATGATTGAAAAGATTCGACGGGACGTACGGATTACAACCATCTATGAAGGAACCAGCGAGATCCTACAAAGTGTAATCGGGATGAATCGTTGGAAAGAGACTGTTCGCTCTAAAGGGGAATTTTATTCCTCTATGGCTGACGATATGGTTGAGCTTGAATCAGGCTGTGATTCAGTTGGTGCTGGTATTGCAGCAGCAGCATTACGTGATTTAAATAGTATAATTCAGTTTTGCCATGCGAATAAATCTATTCGCAGGCAGCCAATTATGTTCCGATTGGCTGATATGATGACCCAGTGCGAATTGGCTTCTGCATTTTGTAAGAAAGCTGTCGCGAAAATAGAGTCTGATACTCATTATGCTCCGATGTCTCGTTGCTTTGCCCGCAATACTCTAGCCGATGTATATGCTGGTGCGGCTGAATGTTGTGCTGGTTATATTGCTGAAGATGATTCGGTCAAGAAATTCCTGATTGGTCTCGAGTCAGCTGATCCAATGCTGGCCAACACAGATCAGTTGAATGATATACAACTGGTTTCAACCTGGTTGCGCGAAAAGGACTGATTTAATAGTGGATCAGAAGCAATGTGCACTGAACATGGATGCCAACTGCAACACAGTTGATAATCAACAGTTCATAAAGTCCATTGCCGATAAAATTGTCGGGTCCTCATTTGAGGGCCCGGCTATTTTTATGCTATCAATAATTTCTCCATTTTCGTTTGTAATCGGTCAGGCAGTGATATTTACAACTCCACTTTTGAACTTTATGATTCCTGAAAATATTCTAAGGGAGAGTCGCAACCTGTTTAATGACCGTGATGGAGTTGAAAAACTTATTGCTCAAATCGAACTGCAGGAACAGCGATGAGCAGCGATTCATTATTACTTTTAATAACTCTTGTTGTGATAGCTGCTGCAATGCTCAGGCATCGAGACAGGAAATCTGAAGTTGATTGTATTCCTGAAATTGAAGTGGCAGTAAGAAAAGCCGCAGAATTAAATCGACCTGCATATTTTATTCCTGGGAGCAGGGACATTGACAACATCCAGACAATATCTGCATTATCCATGTTGAAAGTTGTTGCCAGGTATTGCGCTGAATATGATGTAGAGCTGATCATACCTGTCAGTAAAAGCATGGTTATGGAAAGGGCTCGGGAAGTATGCAACGCGGCATACGAAGAAGCAGGTTTTTCAGACCGATGGTCTTCAAGTCAGGTCAGTTATACAACAGATGACCCGCTGGGATTTGTAGCTCACGTGGATGGCATGATCGCACGCGCGAAGCCTGCGGTTTGCTTTATGTTCGGATTCTTTGCCGGGGAATCATTACTGCTTGCCGAAAGTTCCTACAATGTTGCGGAAGTAACAATTGCCGGTACTGCAGTACCTTCACAGATACCATTTTTTGTTGCGTCGTGTGATACGACCTTAATAGGTGAAGAGTTTTTTGCTGCGAGCGCAATGCTGTCCGGCAACCAGGAAGATATTGCAATGTTGCAGGGACTTGATGCTGGCAAACAGCTGGCAATCGGAATTATTTTAGCTGTAGTAGTATTGTCATATCTAACACTGATATTCAAACCGGAAATGTATGAATCATTTCTCACCATTGTTGATAATTTATTGCATGGGGGGGGGCGATGAAACGCAACCTCGCACAAGTTGTTTTAAGTACCGTTGCTCTGTTGATTGTTCTTTCAGCATTTTTGCCTGACACAGATGGTGGGTTTAGCGGAATTGTTAAAAGTGCCGATTCTTATTTCCCAATCTGGTTCAGCATAATTGCAGTATTTGCTTTCGTTCTTGGAGCTTCAAGTTTAATCGGCTCACATGTTCGGAAAATCAAAGACCGGGAAACAGACTGGCAGTACTCTGTTGTAACTGTTTTATCTTTTGCAATCGTCTTGATTGTCGGTCTTGCAAAACTTGGTGGAGCTTCCGGGCTTGAAGGCGATGTTTCAGACCCTGCTTCAGTTCTTGGTAGAATATTCAGTTCAGTACTCAGCCCACTTCATGCAACACTGTTTTCACTACTTGCTTTTTATATGGCATCGGCCGCATTCAGGTCATTTAGAATCCGGTCTCTGGAAACAACCGTGCTCCTGGTATCGGCATCAATTATAATCATCGGTAGACTGCCATTTGCTTCAAAGCTGTTTTCATTTTTACCTGATGCATTGCAGTGGCTGAGACCAGATAAACTTTCGCTCTGGATGTTGTTGGTCCCAAATACTGCGGGACAGCGAGCTGTGCTTATTACTGTTTCACTTGGTGTGATAGCAGTTGCGTTGAAGTATATACTTGGTATGAGTAGAGATATGTTTGGTGGCCAAAAATGAGAAATCGATTTATTTCCATTTTTACAACTATCGACAATATCGACAGGCGTCTTATTTATCTGATGTTGGCTATTACCATATCAATATCACTTTTTGCCGATGTAAGTTTCAGAGATGAACCATCTGAACTGGTAATCCCGATTTTTAATCACATAGAAAACCTTGAGCCTGGTATTCCTATTCTGATATCGATGGAGTATTCGCCAACGTCGGAACCTGAGTTGGCACCAATGGCCAAGGCTGTCACTCATCATGCGTTTCTTGCAGGACATCCCATTTGCTATATGTCGTTATGGCCAGAAGGTGGGATGATGATAAATCGGCTCACCGACCAGGTATTTGCAACTTACCCTGATGCCAAGTACGGAAAACATTGGGCTAACCTTGGCTTCAAAGTCGGCGGCGAAATGGTAATCAATTCAATGCGGGATTCATTGCAGCATATATATGCAACCGATGCTTTTGGCACTTCAATTGACCAAATTCCACTGTTCAATGACATAAATAATTTGTCTGATTTTGGTTTACTGCTCTCGTTCAGTGGCGGTTCTCCAGGATTGAAGGAATGGATATTATACGCTGGTGATGAACTCGATATTCCTCTTGCTGGAGGATGCAAGGGAGTAGGTGCTCCCCAGTTTCTCCCGTACTTCCCAGGGCAAATTTTAGGACTATTTAACGGCTTGAAAGGTGCATCGGAGTATGAAGCTGCGTTAATTAACAGTAGATACAACATAGATGCCGATATGCTGGAGGCAACCACGCGTATGGGTCCTCAGACAATTGCTCATTTGGTTATAATGGTGTTTCTGGTTTTGGGTAATATCTCAACGCTGGCGCTGTTTATTCTCAGGAGGCTGAGATGATTTGTGTCATCACAAGTTCAAGCCATTTTGAGACCTGGTTGGCAGCATTTCTGACACTTGCTGTTTTCAGTTTTTTATATCGGGACAATCCTTTTTATAAATTTGCAGAGCATCTTTTTGTGGGAGTATCTGCAGCATACTGGATGGTTCTCGGTTTCTGGTCGACATTGTGGCCAAATGCAGTAGTACCACTTTTCCCCGACGCAGCACTCGTTGTTGGAGCAACACCACCGGCGCAGCGTGATTTAATAATTCTGGTTCCGGTTATACTAGGATTGATGATGTTGTTAAAAATGGTTCCCCGATATGCTTCCTGGGGTAATTATACAACCGCATTTATTATCGGTACAACTGCAGGATACAGTCTTGTTCGCTACTTGAGATCTGATTTTATTTATCAACTTGGATCCATTATCAAATCAGTAATTCCGGAATCTGCCAACATTGGTTTGCCAGAAGTTTTCAATAGCATATTCATTCTTCTGGCAACCATAAGCGCACTCTACTATTTTCTCCGTATCAGGACAAACAAGAGATCAGCCAATTTTATTTCGAGATGCGGTCTGCTTGTGTTGATGACAGCATTTGGTGTCTCGTTCGGTTCTGCAGTTATGGGAAGGGTTACACTTCTTGTGGACCGTCTCTATTTTCTGTTTTCCGACTGGATGGGGATATTATAGCTATGGCACTTGACTAACAGACCAGTTATTCAATACAATAACCGCTCAACTACTGAATAACCGGGAGAGGCAGCTTTGGACATCGATCGTCAAATAAGGTTTTATCAACAAAAGTTTGAGAGTAATCCTAATTCCCTCTTTGTGATTCCACTAGCAGATATGCGCCGTGCCGGTGGCGATGCAGTTGCTGCTCGTGATTTACTTATAAAACACAAGTCAACTATTGAATCCAATCTTTCTGCAATGATTGTTATGGGAAAATGTCTTCATGAAACAGGGAACAGAGATGCTGCCATTGAAATGATGCAGCAGGCTTTAAGCAAAGACTCTGAAAACCGTGTTGTAGCAAAACTTCTGCAAGAATACGAATCGGCGTCAATTAAAGATGTGAAGCCCAAAGCTCCTGATGTAATTCCTGAAACTCCGGAAGTTGTTGAAGAAGTGCAAACTCCAGAAGTAAAATCAACTTTTGTGACTATGACTATCGCTGACATTTATCTTCAGCAGGGGCATAGGGAAAAAGCTCTTGAAATTCTCAACAGAATATTAGAAGTGTCACCTAGCAGAGAAGATGTGCTGGAAAAAATCGCCAAAATTGAGGGCATGTAATTTCGTGAGATCTTTGTCATTGGCAATAATTAATGGACCCAACCTGAATAAGCTTGGCAAGCGCGAGTCCAATCACTATGGATCATTCACATACAATGAGCTTACTGATTATTGTAACCAACAAGCCGCAAGTCTTGGCATTGAGATCGATATTTATCAAAACGATATTGAGGGCGAGCTGGTCCAGTTAATTCATGAACTCTCGGAAAAAGTTGATGGCATTATTCTAAATGCTGCTGCGTATACGCATACTTCGGTGGCTATTCGGGATGCAGTTTTGACTGTGAATATCCCGGTAGTAGAAGTGCATATCAGCAATCCTTATGCTCGGGAAGAATTCAGGCGCAAAAATTTATTGTCAGATATAGTTATAGCTTCAATTTCAGGTTTTGGTATTACCAGCTACAAATTGGCAATTGATGGGATATTCAGTATCCTGGAAGACAAAAATAGGTAACAGGTTATTGCCAATATGCTCTATAAATGTTATCAATTACACAGAGTTTTGACGTAAACAACGAAAACAGGGAGATAAGCCTTTGGCAAGTACGAGCGATTTTAGAAATGGTCTGGTTCTCGAAATGAAAAATGGACTCTGGACCATTGTTGATTTCCAGCATGTAAAGCCTGGCAAAGGCCCAGCTTTTGTGAGAACAAAGCTGAAAAATGTACAAACGGGAAAAGTCATCGAGGAAACTTTCCGTGCTGGCGAGAA
>JABIBH010000273.1 GCA_018652925.1 bacterium
ACCACCATGAGGGTGGTCAACAGGGTTCATAACAACACCACGAACTTTTGGACGACGGCCAAGCCAGCGTGATTTACCAGCTTTACCAATCACAATATTCTCATGCTCTGCGTTACCTACTTCACCAATGGTAGCACTACAGTTCTTATGAACCATTCTTACTTCACCACTAGGAAGACGAAGAGTGACATACTCACCTTCTTTAGCTAACACCTGAGCAAAAGAACCAGCACTACGAACAATTTGGCCGCCTTTACCGATCTGCATTTCAACATTATGAACTACAGTTCCCAAAGGAATACGGTGCAAAGGCATTGTGTTACCAACACTGAATGTTGCTTCTTCACCAGAAACTACAGTGTCATTAACTTTAAGACCTTTTGGCCAGATAATATATCGCTTCTCACCATCGGCATAAGCCAACAAAGCAATACGAGCACTTCTGTTTGGATCGTACTCAATAGTTGCTACGCGAGCTGGTACACCAATTTTATTACGCTTGAAATCAATACGACGATAACGTCGTTTATGACCGCCACCACGGTGACGACAGGTAATACGACCGTTATTATTACGGCCACCTGTTCTTTTAATTGGCTCAAGTAGTGACTTCTCTGGAGTTGAAGTTGTCAACTCACTAAAGTCAGATACTGTTCTGAATCGCTGTCCCGGTGTAACCGGTTTCAGTTTTTTGATTCCCATCTTTTCCTACTCCTCTATACCCTGGGCTTCGATACCCTGCTAGACGTTGTCGAACAGATCAATCGAGTCACCCTCGGCGAGGGTTACAATTGCTTTTTTCCATGATGCACGACGACCAGAAAAACGACCCATGCGTTTAATCTTGCCGATTCGGTTCATTGTTCGGACGTTTTCAACTTTAACACCAAAATACATTTCAATTGCTTGACGTATTTCATGTTTGTTGGCGTCAGGATTAACCTGGAAGAAATACTGGTTGTGCATCTCACGCAGAATAGTTCCACGCTCTGTAACTATTGGTCGAGTAATAACCTTGCTTAGATCCTTCATGATCCAAACACCTCCTCAACTCCCTTAAGAGCGTCCTGAGTAAACACCAAGTTGTCTGCCCACAAAATACTGTAGGTATTCAACTCGTTATGACGAATTACTCTTACTCCCTTTACATTTCGCAAAGACTTGAAAATATTTTCAGTCTCAGGATGTAAAACTACCAGAGTATGGTGACCGTCATGAGGCAAGGAAGATAGTAGTACTGTCATTTCCTTGGTCTTTGGTGCTTCCATATCAAAATTCTCAACTACAGAAATACGCTCTTCAGATGCCCTGTCACTAAGAACAGAAAGCAAAGCTTTGCGTCTGGTTTTCTTTGGTAGCTTATAACTGTAATCACGCGGATGTGGTCCAAAAGCAACACCTCCACCGACACGGACCGGAGTCCTTGCGCTACCGGCACGAGATCGGCCAGTACCTTTCTGTCGATATAGCTTTGCGCCTGTATAAGCCACCTCAGCACGAGTCTGAGTGTCATGCGTACCTTGACGTTGATTTGCCAAGTAGCAGCGAACCGTCTCATAGACAGACTGCTTATGGACATCCTGTTCAAACAGGGATGCCGGCAGATCTACTGTCCCTACGGACTCGCCAGTTTTGTTGTAAAGATTAGCCGATGCCATCACTTACCTCTGTTGTTACCGGCTTGTCCGGATGTAAACTATACCATTCTTACTGCCAGGAACACTGCCTTTAACCAGAAGTAGATTACGTTCTGAATCTACTCTGACAATAGTCAGGTTCTTTTTAGTATGAGTCTTATTACCATACTGACCGGACATGTGAGTTCCTTTAAGAACGCGACCCGGATGGGTTGCCATTCCAATAGAACCTGATGCCCTTACTTGCCTACTACCGTGACCATCTGGTCCACGATGCTGATTCCAGCGTTTGATTCGACCTTGAAAACCTTTACCTTTTGAGGTTCCAGTTACATCGACCTTATCCACGCCTTCGAACAATGAAACATCGACAGTGTCGCCGAGATTCAGTTCAGTACCATCAGTGCGAAACTCATGTAGAGCTTGCACAGGGCTCACGCCGGCTTTCCGGAAATGTCCCTGCATAGGCATAGTTGTATTTTTAGGCTTGCGCTTTCCAAAACCAAGTTGAACAGCGTCGTACCTGTCGTTACCGTCAGCAGCTTTGATCTGTGTAACAACACAAGGTCCTGCTTCCAAAACAGTAACTGGAATTTGTCGACCTTCTTCATCAAAGATCTGAGTCATTCCTATTTTTTTGCCAATCAATCCGTTCATGATTGCTCCCTGATTCCCATCTACTCTTGGCTAAACAACGATTGAGACATCTACGCTAGCCGGCAGAGTCAACTTCTTCAGATATTCTGTTGTCTGTGGAGTCGAATTTTCGATCTCAATCAAACGCTTGTGAATTCTCATTTCAAACTGCTCACGTGACTTTTTATTCACATGTGGTGAGCGAAGTACAGTGTATACCGACCTCTTTGTAGGCAGTGGAACTGGTCCACGAACCAAAGCGCCAGTTTTCAGAACTGTCTGGACAATAACTTCAGCGGAACGATCCAGCACTGCTGGTTCGTAAGCTTTCAATCTGATTTTAATTTTCTGCTTTGCCAACTTACTACACTCCATGTTTTGCGATGGCTACTCCAGCATCACCTGTTTGCGGTGCCTGCTCGCCTTTCGCAGTAGCAGGTCGGAGCCAAAAGGCTCCGACCTGAATCACTTAACTAATCGACGATTTTTGAAACAACACCAGAACCAACGGTACGGCCACCTTCACGAATCGCGAAGCGTAAGCCCTCTTCCATGGCAATTGGGTTGATCAGTTCAGCAACCATCTTGATATTATCACCAGGCATTACCATCTCTACGCCTTCTGG
>JABIBH010000274.1 GCA_018652925.1 bacterium
TGGAAAAAGCGTATTGTGATGCTCAAGTACTGGAAAACGGGCGAAACAAATCTACAATAAAACCATCGACAAGAAGAGAAGTAATGAGCCGTGATAATCACACCTGCAAAGGCAATGGCTGTAGTTCAAAACGGTATTTGGAAGTGCATCACAAGGTGCCGCGGTCAGCTGGTGGGAGTAATGATGAGTCTAATCTGATAACTTTGTGTTCGGCTTGTCACAGTCTTGTTCATAACAGGCAAAGTAATTTAATTTCAGATTTACATTTGAGAAAAGTGACCTGATGTTTTTGCTAAGTGTTATGGTGAGTATTTATATTATCATGACAAGCGCTTGCGCCAGCCGCACTCACAGGTGAAACAAATGCCATACCAAATGAAGTGAGGAATAATGACCAAGACAGATCACGAGTTAATGGTATTTAAAGGGTTTGCTGAAATTTCTGGGCTCGATATCGATTCTGGGTCAATTAAATCAGAGTCACCACCATTGCCTGATATTTCGTGTACAGTTTCAGGCCAGAAGCACTTTTTTGAACTGACAAGGGCAGTCGATCAACAGATAGCAAATGATATTGGATATGTTTTATCAGAGGGTAGAAAAACAGGCTACACCCGAAATAGCAAAATCCACTCATACAGTGATGTTGAGATCATAACAGATGCAGTAACTCGCAAGACAGCGAAACAGTATGAGACAGACAGAGATAAAGTTGATCTCTTAATTTACTCCGATGGAATATATCACGGTCGGCTTAATGAAGCTATAATTGAAGAAGAAGTAAACAAACTACGTGAGCAATATAAAGATCGGTGGGGTACCATTTGGATTTATGATCACCCGAAACAGAAACTGTTGGTCAAGCCATGTAAGTGAAACCAACAAAAAAAGCCCCAGGCATCACGCCCGGGGCTCAATCTAAATAACTACTACATTATTTCAACAACAACATATTCTGAGTTTGCTCAACATTATTAGAAACAAGTTTCAGATAGTAAACTCCCGATGGGGCAGCAGCACCATTGTCATTGTACCCGTTCCATACTTCCTGGTGTTGTCCAGCTCCCTGTGGTTGGTCCACAATAACAGCAACCAGTCTGCCTTTTGCGTCAAAGATTGACAAGTTGACCATACCCGGTTCATGCAGATCATAGCTCAAGGTTGTTTGAGGGTTGAACGGATTTGGATGACATGGCCAAAGTTTGGTAGCAAATACTGGAGGTACATCCGGGATTGGATCCGGATCTGGTGAGATACTTGTTACAATATCAAGGTTAAACAATTCATTCAAAACCCAGTGTATACTTTGTCGCATTGCAATAGGTTCAAGTTTGGTTGGATCAAATCCCCATACAACATCTGGTCTTCCTCCTGGTTTTGTTTCTGTTGCTGCATGAGTAATAAACCCAAGCATCGCAGAATCGAGGAGGGTTCTATTATGAGAACCGGGAGGAGTATTTGCCTCAAAGGCTTTATACCCGCAAGAATCACATGGAGCAAATTCAGGATATGCTGTGTTGCCAGCATCAATCTGTTTTTGAAGAATCCAGTCATAGCGGGTCATCATCAGCCACATTGGTTCAATAACAGGACTGCCGTCAGGCATTGTCTGAATAGCCCAGTTTGTTTCTCTGTCGGTGATATTTCTGTTATAAAACTCATCGCTTTGACCAAAACTGTAAACCTGATTGATGCTTGGAATATTGTTCTGGTAATCAGCCCAGTCAATGACATCCCAGGTCATAATTGTGTCTGAGACCGCATTAATAGAACCGTGATTAAATACGAATTCTTCATCCAGAAAAACAGCTTTTGTGCCGACGCATTGTCGTTTTCTATCACCTTGATAGTAGCATTCATAAATCCTGGCTGGACTGGCCATATCCATTACCGACACGCCAAGAGTTTTGAACGAGTATGATTCAACACCAAGAACAGACATATAAAAATTGAGATTCTCAAATTCACCAAAGCTCAGTGCCAGCAAAGGGCCTCCCCACCAGATTGGTGCCTCTAACGATTTATATATTAATGGGTATGTCCA
>JABIBH010000275.1 GCA_018652925.1 bacterium
AGGCTTGAATAGCAGTTGTCCAGATTCCAGTTATCAGCAATAGATACGCCATCAATCATGGTGCCATCAGGTGTGACATGATACCGGTCAGCCCTAGCAGGCGAAACAGTAAGAAGCAAAGCTGCAAGAATAGCAGCTGAAGTGTAGATAAGATGTTTCATAATAGTATTATACCACAAAAAATGTTAAAGGGCTACAGAGAGCTAAATTCCCAATGCCGTTTTGATAAACTCATCATTGACCATATGACCAAGTTTTCCGGTCAGCGCAGTTTCTTCATTGTATTGAGTTGTTGTGTCTGCCTCTTTGCGAGGATCCCAAATTGCAACTGGCACAGCATTATTGCCGTGTTTTCCCAAATCGGAAACAAATGTCGGGTGGTCAGGCAATATAGAAACAATTGCCTCAATACCGCGATTTTCAAGTCCTTCAAGAACCGGTTTTACGACACGCTGATCAAGATATTCAATGCATTGGATTTTCAAATCCAGATCCTGAGCGTGCGATGCCTCATCGGTTGCTTCAAGATGCAGGTAGACAAAATCATCAGTTTCAAGCGCATCCAGCGCAGCTTCAACTTTGCCTTCGTAATTTGTGTCCCAAAGGCCAGTTGCTCCATCGACCTTGATAATATTCAGACCTGCAAGCGTACCAAGTCCGCGCACAAGATCAACGGCAGAAATTACACTGCCTGTGATTCCAAAAAGTTCATTCATTGTTTGCATCGATGGGCGAACACCAGGTGACCACGGCCAGATTGCCTCAGCCATATCTTTGCCATCGGCTTTGCGAGCAATGTTTACCGGGTGGTTGCGAAGGAAATCTCGAGTCTGATTGAAAAGTTCAACAAGGCGTGCCGCGGTTGCATTGGCAGTGTCATCAAGAGCTGTCCACATCAAGTCGGAAACTTTTTCGTTCAAGTGATCATGAGGAGGGAAGCTGCTGAAATTGGCAGACGCCCAGCCACCTTTGAAAACCAGAACATGTCTGTAACTGATGCCCATATGAAATTCAACAGGCATATCACCTTTGTTGCCAAACTCATTTTGCAAAGCTGCAATCAGCTGAGCAGATTCGTCGGAAGAAATATGTCCACCGTGGTGATTTTTCAGAGTGTCATCATCATTCAAAGTCAGCAGGTTGACGCGCATTGCAACATCGCCGGGAGCAAGCTCAACACCAAGCGATGCAGCTTCCAGAACTCCACGGCCCTGAAATGTTTTGCGGGGGTCATAGCCAAAAACCGAAAGGTTGGCAACTGCTGAACCCAAAGGCATTCCCTCTGGAATAGTGTCAAAAGTTCCCATCTGTCCGCGCTTTGTAACTTCATCAATGTATGGAGTTTTTGCAGCCATCAACGGAGTTTTGCCACCAAGTTTTTCCTGTGGCTTGTCTGACATGCCATCGCCAAGAATGATAATCGACTTCATCTATTTGTACTCCCTGACCAGAAATGATTTGAATGCTTCGTAGTCTACAGGAAGCTCGCCGTAAAGCTCTTCAAGTTCCTCAATACCTTCCAGGCTTGGAGGCAGAACAGGTTCGCAACCAGTCAATGTACGAACTTCGTCGGGGAACTTTGCAGGATGCGCAGTTTCCAAACTGATTGCAGTAATGTCAGAAGGATTAGCATCGAAATAACGCATCATTCCAGCCCAGCCAACTGCACCGTGAGGCTCCAGCATTGTGTTGTGATTCTCGTAAACCGATTTAATGGTTGCACGGGTTTCCTGATCACTAATGCTAATGGCAAAAAGCTCATTCCGCATCTTTTCCATGTCGGCAGGTTTTGTCAGTTTGCCAACTTCATCCATATGCCCGCCGTAAAGTGAAACCAGCCGAGCCAGGTTTGAAGGGTGTCCAACATTCATTGCATTACTGATACATACTTTCGATGGAGCAAGCTTGCTGTAGCTGCCTGTTTCCAGAAATAGCGGAACTTCATCGTTTGCATTTGTTGCGATAACAAATTTTTCGATTGGCAAACCGCTTTGCATTGCCAACATGCCACCCATCATGTCACCAAAGTTTCCCGAAGGAACCGAGAAGACAACTTTTTCTCCGCCTGCGATATCGGCAAGACGAGAAGCAGAGTAGGTGTAGTAGACAGACTGAGGAAGGAGCCTGCCAATGTTGATAGAGTTTGCAGAGGAAAGATTCAGGTCTGTTAAATCCGAGTCAGAAAATGCTTGTTTGACCAGTGCCTGACAGTCATCGAATTTTCCTGGCAGGGCAAGTGTTGCAATATTATCGCCAAGAGTTGTCATCTGTTTGCGTTGACGATTGGAAACTTCATCTTCAGGGAACAGAACCAGAACTTTAATTCCTGGTACTCCCAGAAATGCCGATGCAACTGCGCTGCCTGTGTCGCCAGAAGTTGCAGTCAAAATCAAAAGATCTTTTCCACGGCGGGCAACAAGTTTACCCAGTGACCTGCCCATGAATCTGGCAGCAAAATCCTTGAAAGATGCAGTTGGACCTTGATCCAGTCGCATCAGGAATTGGTTGCCAGTAACATTTTCCAGTGGCACTTCAAAATCATAGGCAGAGTGACAGATTTCTTCAATTTCATCGCGAGAAAAAGTGCCCTCTACATAAGGCCACAGAATTTCGACTGCCAACTCAGGGTATGATAAATCGCGTGCTCGTTTCAACAGTTCAGCAGATAACTGCGGAACGCTGTTTGGCATAAACAGACCTTTATCACCAGCTTGCCCCTGGAGCAGCGCGATGCCAACAGGGACTTCATCAACCATTCTGTTTGTACTATGAAACAGTAGTGTCATTGCAGCTCTCTACTTTCTAGCCATAGTTGAGTCAGATGCGCCACCATATGAGAACTCTGATGGAGCCTGATAACTGATTTTTCCGTCGACTGAGGAAAGAGCTTGATCCAGATCACGAATGATATCGTCTGGATGCTCGCCACCAACACAAAGTCTGATCATGTTGCCAGGAATGTTTGCCATCTCGCGACCTTCATCACCCTGTTGTGAGTGAGTGGAAATTGCCGGAATTGTGGCTACAGATTTTACGCGACCAAGATCAGTTGCGCGCCATATTCTCTGCAATCCGTCAAACACCTTGCGAGCATTGGCAACTCCGCCTGCGACGTTGAATGAAAGAAGAT
>JABIBH010000276.1 GCA_018652925.1 bacterium
AATGTAAGTAAGAGCACGAATGCAAATGCCAACATTACCAAAGTAAGGATGAACTGAAGGTCTTTGCTCTTGATAGCCAGCCAGATCAAATTGACCATCATCCTCAACAATTATCGGAGCAGGCAGAAACGGAGCCAATTCTGCAGTTACGCAAATTGGACCAGAACCTGGACCGCCACCACCGTGAGGCGTTGAGAATGTTTTATGCAGGTTAAGATGAATAACATCGAAGCCCATTTCTGCAGGTCTGGATTTTCCCATAATTGCATTCATGTTTGCGCCATCCATATAAAGACGACCGCCAGCTTCATGAATAATCTTTGAAATCTCCACGATATCTTTTTCAAACAAACCGAGTGTACTTGGATTTGTAATCATTATTCCGGCTGTATTTTCATTACAGGCAGCTCGCAAGACTTCAAGATCGATACGACCATCATCGCCAGATTTTATTGTCACCGGTTTCATCCCGGCAACTACAACTGATGCAGGGTTGGTTCCATGAGCTGAGTCGGGAATTAGGACTTCCACCCTGTTGTCATCGCCATTGGCAAGATGAAAAGCTCTGATTACTTGCATCCCCAGGAACTCGCCATGAGCTCCGGCAGCGGGTTGAAGGCAACAGTCGGAAAATCCGGTTATTTCACAAAGCATATCCTGTAAAATATAAAGAGCTTCAAGCATTCCCTGAATATCTTCTACATCCTGTTCAGGGTGCAGAGAACTGAACCCAGGCAATGCTGCAACCTGTTCGTTCATCCTTGGATTATACTTCATCGTACAACTGCCAAGAGGATACATACCGCGTTCTATGTGATGATTCAAAGTTGAAAGAGCAGTAAAATGTCGCATAACTTCCGGTTCAGAAATCGATGGTAAATCACACTCATTCTGACGCAAACTTACTTCTGGAAGGTTGATTGTAACCGGAGCACCTGTCCATGAAGGCAACTTGTAACCTGACACTCCTTCTCTGCTTTTTGTAAACAGAGATTCCTGCAGTTCTGAACACCACCGTGATTCCTTGGTCATAGTGTACCCTCCATAAAATCACGAACAATATCTGTGAACAGTTCAATATCAGCGCGGTTACGTTTTTCCGTTACAGCAACCAGCAAATCATTGTTTGAACAGCCTGCAAAATCAGAAAGATCGATTCCGGCCAGGACTCCGCACTTACGTGCAAACTTTGTAAACAGTTTGGCCTCTACTGGCAGACGTAAAACGAATTCATTATAAACTTCCGAGCCAAATGGAAACTCAATGCCCGGAATTTCTTCCAGGTCCCTGATCAAAGCCTGACATCTGAGATGATTGTTTTCAGCCATCGCATTCAAACCATCTTTGCCAAGGATCGACATGAACACTGTAGCACGCAGGGCATTCAAACCCTGGTTTGAGCAGATGTTGCTTGATGCTTTTTCGCGGCGGATATGTTGCTCGCGAGTTTGCAAAGTCAGTACATAACCGTCCCGACCTTTTGTGTCGATGGTTCTGCCAACAACTCTGCCAGGTATCTGCCTTTTCAATGAATCGGTGCAGGACAAAAACCCCAATAGCGGGCCACCCCATGAAGTTGGGATGCCAAAAGGCTGAGCTTCACCAACTGCTACCGCTGCACCATATTCAGAAGGCGGCTTGAGCATCGGTAAAGAGACAGGATTCACCGCAGCAACAAGCAGAGCTTTACTCTCTTTTACAACTGCAGCAATTTCATCGACCTTCTCAACTACACCTAAATAGTTTGGATTCTGGAGGACAACTGCACCAACTGAATCTTCAAGAAGTTCTTTCAGTGATGCAATGTCAGCAGTGCCATTTTCTTCAACGCCATAAGTAAGAACTTTATAGCCTCTGCCTTCAAAACTGGTATTCAGCACTTTGGTCCAATGTGGATTCAGAGTTGCAGGCAGTAGTACAGTTTCACGCCTGGTCTTTGCCAATGCCATGCTGACACCTTCAACCAGAGCGGTTGAGCCATCGTACATACTTGCATTGGAAACATCGAGACCAGTCAAGCGGGTTATAAATGTCTGCCACTCATAAATCGCCTGCAGGGTTCCCTGGGAAACTTCAGGTTGATATGGAGTATAGGCAGTCAGGAACTCGCTTCTGGAAATAATCGCATCAATGGCAGCTGGAATAATACTGTCGTAAAC
>JABIBH010000277.1 GCA_018652925.1 bacterium
GACTGACAATTATGGATCAAATCCTGATTGTACCTATATAATGGACAACTTCGAGATTCACTTCCTGCCCATGCATAACCCTGATGGTAATACTGCTGATACCAGAGGCAATGCCAATGGTGTTGATTTGAATCGAAATTTCCCATTGCCTGATGGACAGCATGCATATCAGGAAATAGAGTCTATCGGATATATGAACTACAGTAACAATCAGAACTTTGTTATAAGTAAAAATGGTCACTCAGGCGCTTTGGTTGTTAACTACCCTTGGGACTATACTTACACTTTGGCCCCAGATGATGCAGCTATTCAACTAATGAGTCTTGAGTATTCAACCTATAATTTACCTATGTATAATGGTTCACTCCCTCAGGGAATAACCAATGGTGCAGCATGGTATATTACTACCGGTTGTGTTCAGGACTGGACCTATGACCAGACTGGTTGCATCGATGTAACTATTGAATATCATAATACAAAATGGCCAAATGCTTCTGTGCTGGATGGTCTGTGGAATGAGAATCGCGAGAGCTTTATTCACTTCATCAAATCAGCACGATATGGTGTAAATGGTATTGTAACCGGTGCTGAAACTAGCGCCCCTCTGAATGCCACAATTACAGTTGCTGGTATCAGTAAACAGGTAAACACAGACCCTGATTTTGGCGATTACTACAAGTTGCTTGAAACAGGAACTTTTGATATCACCTTTGAAGCCGATGGTTACATACCTCACACAGAATATGGTGTCTCTACAACATGGGGTACACCAACTGTTCTGAATGTTCAAATGAACCTCCTGGCGTACGGCTCTATTGTTGGTAACATCACTGAAACCGGTGGAATGCCAATCAATGCTACTGTCGATATCTATACTTACCCAGCTAACTCGCTTGTTGCTTCTGTTCAGAGTGATGCATTCAACTCCGGATATTATTCTGCAGATTTCCTGGTTTATGGTGATTATAGAGTTGTTGCTTCTGCTCAAGGTCACCTTGATGCAGAACAGATTGTTACTCTTGATGGCGATGAACTCATTGTTGATCTGACTCTTGGTATTTCTATGCAGGTAACTCTGTTTGAGGATGATTTTGAATCAGGAACAGGGCAGTGGACAGGCGATTGGGATGTCGTTGCAGATGCACATGAGGGCACTTACTCAATGACTGATAGTCCTGTTGGAACTTACGAAAGTAATGCGTTGTCGATTTGTACAATGGCTTCTCCAGTTGATATGACTGATTTGCTGGATGGTACTTTGAGCTTCTGGGCAAAATGGAATCTTGAGCGTAACTGGGATGGAGTTCGTTTCCAGGTTTCAACTGACGATGGTGCAAACTGGACCTCACTTGTCAGTCCATATACTGATGCTGGATCCGGACAGGGCGCGCAAATTGAAAATGAGCCTTACTACGAAGACAACCAGCCTGGTTGGGTAAACGTAGAAGTTGATCTTGCCCCTTATGTATCTTTGAGTAGCGTGCAATTCCGTTTCATTCTTGATTCTGATGGTTCTGTCGAACGCGATGGTTTCTACTTTGATAACTTTGTTATTGAAGGTGTTTCTGAATCCGGTGGAGGCCCTTCTGGGGTTGAGACTCCAGCATTGACTGCACTACATGGCTGTTATCCAAACCCATTCAATCCTTCAACTACCTTGAAGTTTGTAATGGCAGATGCTGGTAACGTAAGACTTTCTGTTTACGATATCAGTGGTAAATTAGTCAGCACTCTTGTAGATGGAATGCAGATTGCCGGCGATCATGAAGTACAATGGAATGGCAAAAACAGCAATGGCGACTATGTTGCCAGTGGTGTTTACTTTGCCAGATTCAGCTCAGGCGAAGTTGTTAATACAACCAAGTTGAGTCTGATTAAATAAGACAAACAAAAAGCCCCCGACCATTTTGGTCGGGGGCTTTTTTTATGTCCAGCAGTTAAACTGAATAACCGCCGCTTTCAATTACTCGATCAGCAATTTTGCCATGAAGTTCAGCTCTGTTTACTGCATCGTGTTTGCACAGTCTGCGCAGGCCAGCTGTCATTGCTCGCATCTCGTCTCCAGCAAGAGTCATTGCGATAATATTGCGACCCAGAGTGTGAATCTTGTCAATCTGATCATGAATGTAGAGAGTCAACATATCTGCCATGGCAGTTGTTGATTCTTCACCATCTGCTTCAGCTTTTTTCAATATCCTCAGCAGTGCACTTTCACAGGCATACGCTTCGGAAATCATGTCGGAAGCATCTGACAGAATTTCCTGCTCATCTTTCAGTTTTGCACCAAATTTTTGAGCAGCAATACCAAGCGCCGCAATGGCAGCTTTTTTCATGTTGGCAACAAGTTTGGTTTCTTCTTCCATGAACTCAGGTTCACCTGGTTCGGCAAAAGAAGGTATGCTGGTCAGCTCATCTGCAATTGCCATTGCTGATTTAGCCAGAGGCAGCTCACCCTTGATTGCTTTTCGCAAAATCATTCCCGGAATAATCATCCGATTAATTTCATTAGTGCCCTCAAAGATGCGGTTGATTCGCTCATCGCGATAAACACGTTCCATGATGTACTCACTGCAATAGCCATAGCCACCAAGCATTTGTACGCCCTCTTCAGCAGCCAGCGCCATTGCTTCAGTTGCATAAACCTTGATTATGGAGCACTCGATGCTGAATTCTTCAACTTTAAGAACCGATTGCAGATCATAATCATCTGTAGACTTGTCGAGAGTACCTATTGCTTTATCCATCATGCCTGCGGTGCGGTAAACCATACTTTCGGAAAGGAAAGTTGCCGTAGCAATGTCAGCAATCTTGCGCTTGATTAACGGAAAACTGTTAAGTGGGCGACTGAATTGATGTCGTTCCGACGTGTACGGAACACCGTGTTGCAATACTATCTTACAGCCGCCCACCGAGCTGGCACCCAGTTTGAATCGGCCTACGTTCAGAATGTTGAATGCGATGACATGGCCTTTACCAATATCACCAAGAACATTCTCAACCGGGACTTTTGTATCTTCCAAAACGCCCTGACAAGTAGAGGAACCTTTAATTCCCATCTTCTTCTCTTCTGGCCCTATTGTGATTCCGCCATATTCCTTTTCAACAATGAAACAGGTGAATTTTTCTCCATCGACTTTAGCAAAAATGATAAACATATCTGCATAGCCGGCATTGGTTATGAACTGTTTGCTGCCGTTCATAATGTAGTGAGTGCCTTCATCGTTGAGTACGGCAGTTGTGGCTGCTGCAAGAGCATCGCTACCGCTGTTTTCCTCAGTCAGGCAGTAACAGGTCAACCTTTCACCAGTACCAAGCCCTGGCAGATACTTCTGTTTCTGTTCCTCGGTGCCAAAATAGACGATAGGCAAGGTGCCGATGCCACTTTGAGCTCCATGTGTTACGGCAAAACTTCCTGCAGCTGCCATCTTTTCGCTTACAAGCATGATGGTTGCCTTGTCTGCACCCATGCCGCTGTATCGCTGTGGAATGTCAACCATGAGCAAGCCCATTTCACCA
>JABIBH010000278.1 GCA_018652925.1 bacterium
GGTAACGCCTGGAGTATGAGGAAGTAATTCTATATCCAGTTTCAGCTCTTTAATCAGTTCTTCCCCCCACTGCTCGCGATACTTTTGCGGATCCCAATCGTCACCATGGAAGACCACATCGATATTGAACTTTTTGCAGATTTCCTTGCGATCGGTAAAGATTACGACTTTGTCGGCAATGCCGAGTTGCTCGATTGCCAGTCGTCGCTCAATCTGGGAGTTCGCGGGACAAACGTTTTTATATGCAATAACATTTTCGTCGGTGTGAACACCAACAACTAATAAATCACATGCCGATGCTGCTCTGCTGATAACATTTATGTGGCCTTGATGACAAAAATCAAAAACTCCAAGTGCCAGACCAATACGTATACCTGGTTGCCGAAAACGGAACCAGTCTACTCCTGTGGTGATTACTGATGTAAATTCTTTTTTCATTTCTCCCTGCAGAGATTAAAGCCCATTTCAGACAGCGCTTACAGTAATTGTACATGAGGGTTTTGCCAACTCCCAAATAACAAACCAACTGTTGCGGTAAAAACGTAGTCATGTTATCACTGAGGAATAGTTAATTAAATCACAATCTAAGGAGAGAACAATGAAGCCATGGAAAGTTTGCCTCAGCGTACTTGTCATCATCTCATTCTCGTTAACCGGATGTGACGAAAGTACTACCAACCCACCACCTGCTGGACCTTATATTGTATCTTCAGTTCCTGCTAGTGGATCCACAGTCAGCCCCCAGACCAGCACTATCACGATGACTTTTTCAGAGCCTGTTGCTGAAGATTTCTCACCATTACGAATTTCTGGACATCTGATAAACAAAATGACTGGTGACCCTGAGCTCGATGCATCAGGAACGGTTATGACTATTACTCTTGTGCCACCACTAGCTGCAGGAGTTAGATTCTTTGCTGTTTTTGATTCCATCCCTGACCTTGAGGGGGGCTGGAATACTGTAATTGATTCAGTTTCTTTTATGATCCAAGGTGCACCTGAGTTGATACCTATTAATGAAAATGAAGTCTCGGTATTTTTCACTCAGGAAAATGAATATGAGCCGACATTTGAAATAGTTCGAATCGAAAATGTTGGCCTTGAGGGTGAATACGAACGTGCTTTCTATTCAGATTTCGAATTAACCGAACTTGAAGACCGGGAATTTATGAAGCTCAATGGAGCTAGTTCCGCATTGGAGTTTCTAGCTTTTGAAGAAACTGACGATGACTCCAGAGATGTTTTTCGCATAGATTTTGATCCAGCAATACCATGGCTCCCTCTTCCAGCTGTTGAGGGTCAAACCTGGATTGGGAGTTCAGATCTGTTTACTGAAGGTGAAAACATGGGGTATGTTGACTATTCAGGAGTAGTTGTTGAGCAGACTGACCTCGTTATTACATCTGATGATTTCTATGGAGATGGTGGTGGTGATATCGCCTGGGTCTGGGAAGGGTGTTGGGAGGTATCATTATCTTATGATGTCTGGTTTATCGATTCAAGCCTGGGTGGTTACGAACACATTGATAAAGGAACAGACTCTATCTGGTATGCCCCCGGAATTGGTGTAGTCAAAGTAGTTAGCCAAAGTACTGAGTTCGAAGGTGGCGAGCCTTATGAGATAACTAATGAAGTATCCAACCTCGTGCCAATGGAAATAGAAGAAGAAGAGCTATTTTAGATAGGCTCGCCGGTTATATTCATCTACCATCCGCGATGCTGAGAATCGCGGATGGGCACTTCTAATTGCATTGCGCATCCATTCAACCCATTTTTCTGGCAGACCATCGCTGTTTCTATCGTAAAACATCGGCACTACTTCTGATTCCAGCAGAGAATAAAGAGACTCTGCATCCTCAATAAATTGCTGCTGAGGATCAACTATATCACGACGACCAATTTCCCAACCATTTACACCATTGAACCCTTCAAGCCACCAGCCATCCGGGACTGATAAATTGAGACCACCATTGGCAGCAGCTTTCATACCCGATGTGCCACTTGCCTCAACTGGCCTGGTAGGAGTGTTGAGCCAGACATCGACACCTTGAACCAGGTGTCTGCCAACTTCGATGTTGTAGTTTTCCAGCAAAACCAGACGACCCTTAAGCTCCCCTTGCATATGTGACCATACTTCACGAATCAGGTCTTTGCCCTCAACATTCAGTGGATGCGCCTTGCCTGCCATAACTACCTGAACAGGTTTTTCGCTTTGACTTAGAATTGCAAACAATCTTTTCATATCAGAAAATAAAAGCGTAGCTCTTTTGTAGGGTGCAAATCTGCGGGCAAAACCGATAGTCAATACATCGGGATCAAGTATATTTGGAACATCCTCAACGCCGCTTCTTTTCATTTGGAACGCAAATTTTTCCTGTGCAAAAGAAACTAGTTTCCTACGGAGTTTGCAGTGATTATTCCATAATTCCAGGTTAGATAATTCAGGGTTTATTGAAGGTGCAATCCAGGTTGGCATGTGAACGCCATTGGTGACATGAGTTATTGGTGCCTGTTTTTCAGGCCACAGTTCGCTCCACATTTCTCTTGAGACTTCGCCATGTTTCTCACTGACACCATTTGCAAATCGGGATAATCTTAAAGCTGCAACAGGCATTCCAAACCTGTTATCCTCTCCCATAATTCCCAGTTTGAGCAAGTCTTCAACATCAGTACCAGTCAGTGTTTTCAGATATGGTCTTGCAAGATCCAGGTCAAACATATCGTTACCAGCAGCAACCGGAGTGTGCGTTGTAAAAACAGTGCTATCTGTAACAATTGCTTCCGCTTCTGATTGGGACTTACCATCTGACATCAAGCTGGATAGCCTGTACAAAGTCTGAAATGCAGCATGACCTTCATTAAGATGGTAGGCTTCAGGATTGATGCCGAATTGCTCCAACATTATTTGCCCACCGACACCCAGAACAATCTCCTGCTGGATACGCATGGTATGATCGCCACCGTATAAACTGCGTGTTATTTGTCGATACTGTTCCTGGTTTTTATCATGATCACAGTCAAGCAGATATAGTGGAACATTGCCCACATCAACACGCCAGACTAGTGCCAAAACTTCTGCTTCTGGAAATGGAATTTTGATTAAAACAGGCAAGCCTGAGTCATCAACTGCCAGGCTCATCGGCATCTGTGTGAAAATATTTCTGCGATTATATTCAGTCTGGTTCCCGTGCTGATCAAGCTGTTGTTGAAAGTAACCTTCTCTGTATGCCAAGCCTACTCCAACCATCGGCAATGCCAAATCGCTGGCGGCTTTCATGTGATCGCCAGATAATATTCCAAGCCCACCAGAATAAACAGGAAGGCATTCATGGATGCCATATTCCATGGAGAAATATGCAGTAATAGGAGTTTTAAATTCTGGTTTGAATTTCTTTTGCAACTGATCATACAGATCTTTATCAGCTGATAATTCTTCAGCTTTTGCAGCATCCAGATTCATTAAAAGCGCAACAGGATTGTGTCGATATTCTTCCCATAAGACAGGATCAAATGACTTGAACATCTCAATTAATTTATCATCCCAAACCCAACGCATATTTATTGCGAGGGCCATAAGAGACTCTGGAAGATCCTGACGTGAAGGGCATGTATATTTGACAGTCATCGGCACTTACCTTATTTGGTGTTTGTGGTTTTAAGCTCAGATTAAAGTACTACCATACGGAGGAAATACCATCATGTTTTTTCCAGAGAATTCCCGATGAGGCAGGAATGGTCACTTCCAGACCACCAAAACTGACGTCCCACGCTTCCCAGGTTCCCAGTTCTGGATTCATTTTCATCCAGGTACTGTTCTCAGGAAATGGTATCCAGAAAGTGTGGTCATAATTGTCAAAGTTCAAAGCGACAACAATTTCTGCATCGGCAGAATTGCTGTTTGGACCTCGCCAATAACAGACCGTGTATTCATACTGATCCAGATAACTGTCACGCCAATGGAAAAATATATCTTCTGATTGCAACGATAAGCTGGAGAGCCGGAGATCAATCAAAGATTTATACATTGTACGAAGCTCTTGATTTCCATTATCCCAGTCTGGCTTGAATATTGCAGGAAGTGGTTCCCTGTACTCATCGCAGCCAATTTCCTGTCCATTGAAAAGCATTGGGATGCCGATTGATGTAAACAGCGCATAGACTCCCAGCTTGGCCTTTTGCAGACCACCGGTTTGTGGTGCACCATTCAAACCATAATTATCCACTGACCATGGTATACGATTTTCATCGTGTGATTCCAGATATTTAACATCGCTGAAGCCATCGCCATTGAAGCCATTGTAGCCACTATTGCCGCTCAGTACATTTGCAACAGCCCACATATTCCGGTAGCTGGAACCCCAGGCACCAGTGGTAGTATTTGTTTGCCCCCTTGTAGCAAAACCATTTTGAGTAAGACAGGTAGTCATGACTTGCAGGAAATTATTGCCGCCACCACCCCAGCTGTCGGTATGGTTGCCACCCCATTGAGCATCATAGCCGTGAGTAACTGAGTTGCCTTGATCAGGGTATCTATAATCTTCACCGATCAACAAAACATCGGGATAACGAGTTCGCATTTCA
>JABIBH010000279.1 GCA_018652925.1 bacterium
CTCCACCACGGCAATAGTTTCCTGTCGATGGCCAGACAGCTTTCTGTGTGATTGGGTCAAAGCCACCGGTAACAAGTTCGGGAACCAGGCAACCGAAAGCTGCGCCGACTTTATGTGAACCAGTTGGGAACCATTTGCCCACAATGCCAATAATTCTGGCATCAACACCGGTCAGTTCCGATGGAAATTCAACAATATTACCGTCGTTGAAAAGGCCTGTTTCTGGATCATTTTTCCATGTAATTCGATAAAGGTTAAGTGGGTCAATTGCTGTTATATCAATAGCTTGAAGCTTCGACTTGATATCTTCTGGTATAAGCTCCGGGTTTTTTTGCATCGCAATTGTCGGGATTGTAATTCCTTTTTCACGACAGCGCTCAACTGCATTCTCATAAGCTTCCCGATTTTTGATATTTATATTTTTCGACAAGGCAGTTTCCTTTTTCTGTTTTGTGAATTAAGTTAGTCAACAAGAATAGCAACTAAGCATTAAGTCTGACTTTAAAGAATGATTGTTTATCAACAATAGGTCAACTCTCAACTGCCATGTTCGGAAGGATTTGTTTCATGAGTATCGATACAACTGCATCAATGGTGCAATCAGTTTACAATAACTCACGCGAGAAACTAGCTGTAATTCGTGAGCGATTGGGCAGACCTCTAACGTTGACTGAAAAAGTTTTGCTGGGACACCTTGTTAATCCTGCTGCTCAAGAGCTGGAAAGAGGCGAAGCGACTTTGGCGCTGCAACCTGATCGTGTTGCGATGCAAGATGCTACTGCACAGATGGCAATCCTGCAGTTTATGCAGGCAGGTAAGGATGAGACCGCGGTTCCTACTACAGTTCACTGCGACCATCTTTTGCAGGCACACAAAGGAGCGGCATCGGATAAAGCAACTGCTCTTGATGTAAACAGCGAAGTTTATAATTTTCTTGGCTCTGCTTCTGCCCGATACAACATGGGGTTCTGGAAACCAGGCTCAGGAATTATTCACCAGATTGTACTTGAAAATTATGCGTTTCCTGGCGGCTTGATTATCGGCACCGACAGTCATACACCAAATGGTGGTGGACTGGGCATGGTTGCCTGTGGTGTTGGTGGAGCAGACGCTGTTGATGTGATGGTTGGTCTGCCTTGGGAAGTAAAGCACCCAAAAATTATCGGCGTAAAATTGACTGGTCATCTTTCAGGTTGGGCTGCACCAAAAGATGTAATCCTGAAACTGCTTGGTGAGTTGACCTGTAAAGGTGGAACCAATGCGGTTATTGAATACTTCGGCCCTGGGACTGCGTCTTTGAGTTGTACCGGTAAAGCTACGATCACCAACATGGGTGCAGAGCTTGGCGCAACAACTTCAATTTTCCCGTTTGACAGCAGGATGGCTATTTACCTGAAAGCTACAGGTAGAGAAGATCTGGCTGATATGGCACTTGAAAATGTTGATCTGCTTACTGCCGATATTGAAGTAATGGGTAATCCAGCTGAGTATTATGATCAGATTATAGAGATCGATCTTGGTGAACTTGAGTCTCATCTTGTGGGGCCACATTCACCAGATATTGCACACCCGTTGAGCAACATGGCAGACGATTGCACTAAAGAAGATTACCCAACCAACATCACAGCAGCGCTTGTGGGAAGTTGTACCAACAGCTCTTATGAAGATATTTGCCGTGCTACCGATGTTGCGAAGCAGGCCATTGCCAACAATCTGAAAATGAAAGCTACGCTCTGGGTTTCTCCAGGTAGTGAATTGATTTATGAAACAATCAAGCGTGACGGTCAGCTGGAAATTCTTGAACAGGTTGGCGCCACTGTTTTGACAAATGCTTGTGGACCTTGCATCGGTCAATGGAAACGTGAAGATGTGCCGATGGGTGTTCGCAACAGTATTGTAACTTCTTTCAATCGTAACTTCCGTAAACGTGCTGACGGTAATCCTGATACACATGCTTTTATCGGTAGTCCTGAAACTGTTATGGCGTATGGCTTGAGTGGTCGTCTGGACTGGAACCCACAAACTGACACACTGACCAATGGAGCTGGTGAAGAAGTCAGACTGGTTGCTCCAAAACCTGCAGATGAACTGCCACCTGAAGGGTTCGTATCGGTAGCCGATGGCTATCAAGCACCACCTGAAAATAATTCCACAGTTGAAGTTGTTGTTAGTCCTGATAGTGAGCGCCTGGCACTTCTTGAGCCATTCAGCTCCTGGGATGGCAACGATTATGAGAAACTGCCTCTGCTTATCAAGGCGCTTGGCAAATGTACAACCGATCATATCTCAATGGCTGGTCCATGGCTCAAATTCCGTGGCCACCTTGATAACATCAGCAACAACATGTTGATCGGTGCCGAGAATGCATTTACTTCGGAAATTAATGCAGTTAAAAACCTGAACACTGGTGAGTATGGCGAAGTGCCACAGGTTGCCAGAAGCTACAAGGCTGACGGATTGCGATGGGTTGTTGTTGGCGATGAAAACTATGGTGAAGGCTCAAGTCGTGAACATGCAGCAATGTGCCCAAGACATCTTGGTGCAGCAGCAGTTATTGTCCGCAGCTTTGCCAGAATCCATGAGACAAACCTCAAGAAGCAAGGTATACTGCCATTGACGTTTGTATCGGTTGCTGATTATGACAAAGTCAAAGAGGACGACAGGTTTTCAATCAGCGGTCTTGCAGATTTTGCTCCTGGAGTAGATCTGACTGTTACTCTGCATCATGCAGATCAAAGCGAAGAATCATTTGCTGTGGCTCACACTTTGACCAGTGAACAAATTGACTGGTTCAAAGCAGGATCGGCATTGAATAAAATAAAAGCTGGCAACTAGCTGGCAGGTTTACAACCCCGGTCCGATTATCGGGCCGGGGTATTTTTATGGAGGATTTTATAATGGCCATTAATTGGGACGACATTCGCTATCGGGGTGACGATGAGGCAGTAAAAGAGCTTTATGAAACCTATAAAGTTGAGAATTATCTGGTAGCTTTTGAAGATAATTTAAAACAACGAAATCGTGGTATGCGTGAGCGACTTCTGAAGCACGGTATCCGTCTGACGGAAAAACTTTCCCCAAGAATATTCGGGCTTTTCAACGATGTCTGCACCGCTCTCGAAATTGAGAGTGAAGCAGAGATCTTTTGCCTGCCGGACCCGGGTATCAATGCTTTTGCAATGGTTGATACAACAAAAAAAGGTACTCGATCACTTATTGGACTGACTTCCGGAGCGCTTGAAGAGCTTGACGATGGTGAAATCAGAGCAATTCTTGGCCATGAACTTGGACACTTTCTTTTTAATCACAACAGGCTGAATGCATTGCTCACAATGGATGAAAATAATCCTGCAATGACAGTGCTACCGCCATTTGGTGAATCGTTGTTTTTACGTTGGCGCAAAAAG
>JABIBH010000280.1 GCA_018652925.1 bacterium
AGAGAATCGTGTGAATTGGCAATATCTGGAACAAGATAACTGTAATGTCGGAAATAATCTTCAGCTTCCTGATAATCACCTTTACGAGCAGCAGTGTAACCAAGCATATTATATGCAGGAGCAAAGTTTGAGTTTTTTTCCAGAATCGATTTGTATATATCAGTTGCACCAGGGTCTCTGCGGTTAGCCAGCACTCCAGCTTTAATAATCATTACCTGCAAATCATCAGGGTCTTCTTCTATAATATGATTGAGCAAGGAGTCATATTGGGAAGGCTTAAGTCGCTGGAGTTGAGCCAGAACCAACTTGATTTTGTTGCGTTCAAGTTCAGAGTCAACAAAAGCCAGTAACGATTCTGCGGCTGCAGTATGTTGTTTTGCCAAGTCTTCATCTTTTTCCTTATGATACATAACTGCAAGTCGTGCTTGCGCTATTGCAAACCTCGGATCTTCAGAAACGGCTTCCAGCATGAGTGAAATTGCTTCATCGTCTTTCATCAAGTAGGATGCGTCGCAACCTTGATTGTACAACTCCAGGGCAATCTTGCTATCTGTAGAATACAGCTGCTCTTCTGGCGACTGTAAGATATATACAAGTGCAACCATCAGCAGCACAACAGTTAGTAACATCGCGATGTTTTTCATTATCTACCTTCCATTACAGCTTCAGAAGCTGCCTGCAGTACGACAATTGTAACATCGTCATCTGCTTGTTCTTTGCCTGAAAATTTTTGTATTGCAGTTCGTAGTCCGGACACTATCTGGTCAGCAGATAGTTGCTGGTTTTCTCTCAGAAAATCCATCAGTCGATTCTCACCAAAGTCATTGTCATCGGCATCAAAAGTTTCAGTCAAGCCATCAGTATACATCAGCAGTGAGTCGCCCTGGTTGAATGGCACTGTAGCTTCGTTGTAATCACTGAAATCAAATGCTCCCAAGGGTAATCCGCCGGCTTCAAGCAGTTCCATGGTTCCATTTTCCCGCTGTAAAACAGGTGGGTTGTGGCCGCCGGAGCAGTAACTGATTGTCTTCTTTTCAGGGTCGAGAATAGCGAGAAATAGAGTTGCAAAGAGAGTGGAGTCAGTGATTTGGAAGAGATATTGGTTAACTCTGTCCAAAATGATTGATGGAGAATTGCTACTCTGGCAGTGAGCACGCAAGCTTGCCTGAAGACTTGATGCCAGCAGACTTGCAGGCATTCCTTTACCACTAACATCACTGATTACAATTGCCAGAGTGCCGGTGTCACGTTGAATGAGGTCATAATAATCGCCACTCACTTCAGCACTGCTGATATTACAGGCTGCTAATGAATGCCCCTCTATCTTAGGGATTGTTGAAGGGAGTAATCTACTCTGGATGTCTCTAGCAAGAGAGAGTTGAGCTTCCAGTTTTTGTTTATTCAGTTCTTCTTCAATCAGTCGGGAGTTTTCAAACTGAAGTGCCATTTGCCTGGCAATGGAGGATAAGAGTTCAATATCCTGGAGGCTGTATCTGTCATCATCGGATCGATGTGGAATTGCCAGCATACCAACCAGTTTTTTGCCTGCATTCATTGGAACCAATAGTGCGATATTTTCTTTTGCCAGTAACTCTCTTTCCTGCATTCGCAACGTAAATTCCTGTTGCTCCTGGGTCTCAATTTTATCCAGATTTTCAGCAGTTTTTTGTTCTACCCAAAATGGTTCAGAGAATTCAGACAATCGATTTGTTATTGCTGGCAATGAAAGCTTTTCAGGGTTTTGCAAATTCAACTGGTATAGTAATCTCCATTGACTGCCTGGAACGTAAGTTGCAATCCCTGGAATTCCGAGCAGGTTGCACAATCGGTTACTGATATGTTCAACCATTTGTTCACGCTGCAAAAACTCGGGAATTTCACGACTCAATTCACTCAATGCAGTAGCCAGGTTTCCACGACTACGGAAGAATCCTTTATCGATCTCTTTTTGCAGCCTTGAGCGTAAAGGCCAGAGTATAGCTGCAATCAGTAAAGTAATTCCTGCTTGTGCTGTGCGATTGCTGATGTTTAGCAAGTGTAGCAAG
>JABIBH010000281.1 GCA_018652925.1 bacterium
CGGAATCAATGCCTGCCTGGATACTAAAGGCGAGCAGGATTCTCAATGGCAACACGTTGTCGATACTATCAAAGGTGGCGCTTACCTCGGTAACCAGCCTCCTATCAAATCGATGTGTGAAGACGCGCCTGGCCTGATCCGTACCTTTGATCGTATGGGCGTTACTTTCTCCCGTACTCCAGAAGGAATTATGGACCTGCGCCTGTTTGGTGGCGTTAAAAATCGACGTACCTGCTTTGCCGGTGCTACAACTGGTCAACAGTTGCTTTATGCTATCGATGAACAGGTTCGTAAATATGAATCTGAAGGCACAGTAAATAAATTTGAGTGGTGGGAATTCCTGAGCATCATTAAAGACAGCAACGGCAACTGCCGGGGAATCTCTGCGGTCAATCTCAACAATATGGAAATTAAGACTTTCAAAGCCGACGCAGTTGTTCTGGCAACTGGTGGCCTGGGTCTGATTTTTGGCAAGTCCACAAACTCAACCAACTCAACCGGCGCTGCAGCATCCCGTGTTTATCAACAGGGTGCAAAATTCATGAACGGCGAATTCATTCAGTTCCATCCAACAGGAATGCCTGGCGATGACAAGAACAGATTAATGAGTGAAGCTGCTCGTGGTGAAGGTGGTCGAGTATGGGTTCCACGTGATGTCAACGACAAGCGCGATGCCCTGGAAATTCCTGAAGAAGATCGCTTCTACTTCATGGAAGAGTGGTATCCAACATTTGGTAATACTGTTCCTCGTGCTGTAGCTGCACGTGCTATCTGGAAAGTCTGTTACGAAATGAAAATGGGACTTGGTGGCAAAGATCTGGTTTACCTGGACCTGACTCACAAAGACCCTGATTTCCTGCGTGCCCGTCTTGGCGGAATTATGGAAATCTACGAAAAGTTTGCTGGCGAAGACCCAACAAAACGCCCAATGAAAATCTTCCCTGCTGTTCATTACAGCATGGGTGGGCTCTGGGTTGATTGGGAGCTGGACTCTGAGTCTGGCGGCATGAAACAACCTAGCGACCGTAATCACCAGACCTCTATCCCTGGGCTATTTGCCTGTGGTGAGTGCGACGGTGCATATCACGGTGCCAACAGATTGGGTGCAAACTCACTGCTGAGCGCATCGTACAGTGGCCGGGTTGCTGGTGAATCTGTTGTTGCTTACATCAAAGGCTTGAAACGCTCCTCTGATGAAATCGATGAGCACCGCTACACTGACGAAAAAGCTCGTCAGGAAGCATTGAACCAGAAGATTATGGATAACAAAGATGGTGAGAATCCGTTCAAGCTTCACAATGAACTTGGAGATCTGATGCGAGCTAAATGCTCAATCATCAGAGACAACCAAAGACTTGATGAATGTCTTGTGGAATTGAAAGAGCTACAAAAACGCAGTCAGAATATCAGTCTCGATGACTCTGCCGAGTGGGACAACCAGTCACTGGTTTATGCTCGACAGGTTCAGGACATGATAATCCTGGCTGAAGTGATTGTTAAAAGCGCTCGCGACCGTGATGAATGTCGTGGCAGTCACTGGAAACCAGAATTTGAAATGCTGATTCCAGAAGGCAAATTCCCTGGTGATCCTGAATTCGAAGAGTACAGAGAACGTTGGAAAGCAAACAACGACAAGTGGCTGAAAACCACTATCGCTGACCATTCTGATAATGGACCAGAAATAAGTTACAAGGATCTGGACATGAGTCTGTATCCACCAGAAAAACCTAGAGACTACCGATAGGAGGTGGCGAAAATGAGTGAAGTAATTAAAATCAGAGTTAAGCGTCAGGACAATCCAGACTCAAAACCTTTTTGGGATGAGTTTGAAGTTCCTTACAAGCCTAGCCATAATATCGTTTCGCTACTGATGGCGCTACGCGAAAACCCTGTCAACGTGAAGGGCAAAACCGTAGCACCGGTAGTGTACGAAGCTAACTGTATGGAAGAAGTGTGTGGCGCATGCACCATGCTTATCAACGGCAAGGTTAGACAGGCTTGTTCAACACTTGTTGATAACCTGACTCAGCCAATCACACTTGAACCGATGTCAAAATTCCCCTGCGTTCGCGACCTTCAAGTCGACCGCCAGCGGATGTTTGACGCACTGATACAAGTTGGAGCCTGGATAAATATGGACGGTGGTTATGATACCCACGTTCACAGCCCACGCGTCAGCCCTAAAGAATGGGAAGTCAATTACGACATCTCCAAGTGCATGACATGCGGTTGCTGTATGGAAGCTTGCCCTCAGGTTA
>JABIBH010000282.1 GCA_018652925.1 bacterium
GCGTTCTGATTCTCCAGTTGTTGGAACTGGAATGGAGCGTAAAGTTGCTGTCGATACTGGTGCTGTAATTATTGCTGAAGCTGCTGGTGTTGTCGAGCGGGTTTCTGCTGACACTATCACAGTCAAGTACAACAATCCTGATACAGTTAAAGCCAGAAGTTTCTTTGATGAAAGTGGCCTTGTTGAATACAAGCTGCGCAAATTCCGTCGAAGCAATCAGGACACTTGCTATAATCAGAAACCTCTGGTTAGAGCAGGCCAAAAAGTCAGTAAGGGTGATGCCTTGGCTGATGGCCCTTCTACTCAAAATGGTGAACTCGCATTGGGCAGGAATCTGCTGGTAGCGTTTATGCCTTGGGGTGGATATAACTATGAGGATGCAATCCTCTGTTCTGAGACCCTGGTTAGTAACGATGTCTTTACATCACTTCATATAGAGGAACACGCCCTACA
This sequence comes from bacterium, assembly GCA_018652925.1. Taxonomy (GTDB): domain Bacteria; phylum Krumholzibacteriota; class Krumholzibacteriia; order LZORAL124-64-63; family LZORAL124-64-63; genus JABIBH01. The sequence goes on from JABIBH010000282.1 coordinate 454, forward strand.
GGTTCGCGATACCAAACGAGGTGTTGAAGAAGTTACGCGTGAGATTCCAAATATCAGCGAAGAAGCTATCCGCAATCTTGATGAAAGCGGCATAGTATATGTTGGAGCCAAGGTTAAAGCTGGCGACATTCTTGTCGGTAAAGTAACTCCAAAGGGTGAGACTGAACTTTCACCTGAAGAGAAACTATTGCGTGCGATCTTTGGTGAAAAAGCTGGTGACGTTAAGGATGCATCATTGAAAGCCAAGCCTGGTATGGATGGCGTGGTTGTCGATGTAAAAGTATTCTCCCGTCATGATCGTTCAAACCGTACAACCTACGCGAAAAAGAAAGAGAAGAGCCAACTTGAGGCTTTGCTTCTTGATCGTGACAGGAAAAGGGATTTAGTAGATCTGTTGAGAGCAGAACGCTTGTCAGATTTGTTCCTGGGCCAGGAAGCGCATCATATTATCGATGCAAATACCGGCGAAGAACTTCTGAAAGCTGGCAGGAAGTTTACCAAGAAAGTTGTGGAAGAGTTACCTCTTTCAGACATTCACTGGGGCTTGCCATTGGTCAAAGACAAGAAGGTGGATAAAAGTATCCGCAAAGTCTTTGAGTCTGCCTATGTAGAACTTGACAGAATAGATGTTGATTATGAAAAGCAGTGTGAACGACTACAGCGTGGTGACGAGTTACCACCAGGAGTTGTGAAGCTGGTTAAGGTATATATTGCCCGTCGACGCAAGTTAAGCGTTGGTGACAAAATGGCTGGTCGCCATGGTAATAAGGGTGTTGTTTCCAGAATTATGGCTGTTGAGGATATGCCACACCTTGAAGACGGAACTCCCGTCGACATTGTGTTGAATCCTCTTGGTGTTCCATCTCGTATGAACTTGGGGCAGGTTCTTGAAACTCACCTCGGTTGGGCAGCTACTAAACTTGGTGTCAAAATACAAACTCCAGTATTCGATGGGGCTACTATTGATGAGATCAAGACTGCACTGAAGGAAGCAGACTTGCCAGAAAGTGGTCAAGCTGTGCTTTATGATGGTAGAACTGGCGAACGCTTCGATAATGAAGTGACCGTCGGTACTATTTATGTGTTGAAACTGCATCACTTGGTTGAAGAGAAAATCCACGCCAGAAGCATTGGTCCATACTCACTTGTTACTCAGCAACCGCTGGGTGGTAAGGCGCAGTTTGGTGGGCAGCGATTTGGTGAAATGGAAGTCTGGGCACTTGAAGCGTATGGTGCCGCTAATTGTCTGCAGGAAATGCTGACAGTAAAATCAGATGATGTTAACGGTCGTTCCAAGGTTTATGAGGCGATTGTGAAAGGCGAGAACCCGCCAGAGCCGGGTATTCCAGAGTCTTTCAATGTTTTGATGAAGGAAATTCAGAGTTTGTGTCTGGATGTACGCCTTGAAGAGGCTCCTTTAAAAAATCTGTAACCGCCGAGTCCTTGAATAGCCAGGAGGCCAGGAATGAAAACACAAGATGAATTCAATGTATCGAGCCACGACTCGATAATGATACAGTTGGCATCGCCAGAGACCATTCGTGAATGGAGCTATGGTGAGGTCACAAAGCCGGAGACAATCAACTACCGTACTTTCAAGCCTGAAAAAGACGGGCTCTTTTGTGAGCGCATCTTTGGGCCTGTAAAGGACTGGGAGTGTAACTGCGGTAAATATAAGCGCATCCGTTTTCGTGGCATTGTCTGCGATAAATGTGGTGTTGAAGTAACTCAGAGCAGGGTTCGACGAGAACGCCTCGGCCACATTGAGCTGGCTGTGCCTATCGCTCACATCTGGTTCTTCAAGGGCCTTCCAAGTCGTATCGGGCATATGCTCAATATGAAGTTGAAAGATCTTGAGCGAGTTCTTTACTATGAATCATTCATAGTTATGAACCCGGGAAACACCGATCTTATTCAGGGTGAAGTCATCAGTGAAGAAGAATGGTGGGAGATGATCGAGGAAAATCCTCATTGGGAAGCAGAGCTCGATATGGGCGCTGAAGCTGTCCGAACTCTTCTGGATGCAATGGATCTGGATGAGCTGAACTCCGAGCTTCGTCTTCAAGCCAAAACTGAAACTTCTGTTCAACGCAAAAAGGCAGTTTTAAAGAGGCTGAAAATTATTGAAGCTTTCCGTGCTTCAACAAATAACCCTGGTTGGATGGTTCTGGATTGTATTCCAGTTTTGCCACCTGATCTGAGACCTCTGGTTCCTCTGGATGGTGGACGATTCGCCACAAGTGATCTTAATGATCTTTACCGTCGTGTTATCAATCGTAATAACAGGCTGAAAAGATTGATCGAGATTAAAGCTCCTGGCGTAATTCTTAGAAATGAAAAACGTATGTTGCAGGAAGCTGTAGATGCGTTGTTTGATAATGGTCGACGTTCACGTGCAGTTAAAGGACAAGGTAATCGTCCTCTCAAATCTCTGAGTGATATGCTCAAAGGTAAAAAAGGTCGATTCCGTCAGAACCTGCTCGGTAAACGTGTTGACTACTCAGGTCGTAGTGTAATTGTTGTCGGTCCTGAACTTAAACTTTACCAGTGTGGTCTGCCAAAGACAATGGCACTGGAACTTTTCAAGCCTTTCATTATCAGGAAGCTTGAAGAAGAGGGTTATGTTCAGACTGTAAAGAGTGCGAAGAAACTGGTTGAGCAGGAACGTCCTGAAGTTTGGGATATTCTTGAGGGAATCATTAAAGATCACCCTGTTATGCTTAACCGTGCTCCAACACTTCACCGTCTTGGTATTCAGGCATTTGAGCCGGTACTGGTTGAAGGTAAAGCTATTCGAATTCACCCATTGGTTTGTGCAGCTTTTAATGCTGACTTCGATGGTGACCAGATGGCTGTTCATGTCCCTCTTGGATATGAAGCTCAACTTGAAGCTCGCCTGTTAATGCTTGCTCCAAATAATATTATGTCTCCTGCAAGTGGTACACCTGTTGCTACTCCATCGCAGGATATGGTTCTAGGTTGTTATTACTTGACCCTTGAGCGTGAAGGCGCAAAGGGAGAGGGTAAGGTTTTCTCAACTCCTAGCGATGCAATTTCAGCATTGAGATCTGGCTTGATTGAGAAGCATTCTCTTATAGAAGTTCGTACTAAGAGTGACGATGGCTACAAGCGAGTTAAAACAACAGTTGGTCGTGTCTTGTTCCATGAGATACTGCCACCTGAGATCAAGCTTGAAGAAATCAATCAGGCTTTTCCTAAGAAGGCTTTGGCTAACCTGGTTGCCGATGTACACAAAAGATTTGGTACAACTGTCTGTATGGAATTCCTGGATAAACTGAAAACCCTTGGCTTCAGTCATGCTACAGATGCTGGACTGACTATAGGTATTGATGACATTCAGATTCCGGCAGTCAAGCAGGACATCATTGATGCTGCTCAGAAAAAAGTCGATGAGGTTGTTAAGCAGCATAAAAACGGTATTATCACAAACCGTGAGCGTTATAACAAGGTTATCGATATCTGGACTCAGGTTACTGATGATGTTCGAGATAAAATGTTTGATAATCTGCAATATGACAGACAGGGTTTCAATCCTCTCTACATGATGAATGCCTCAGGTGCTCGTGGTAGCAAGGATCAGATCAAACAGCTTGCTGGTATGCGTGGTCTGATGGCCAAGCCTCAGAAAAAAGTTACTGGTGGCGTTGGTGAGATTATTGAGCAGCCAATTAAATCGAACTTCCGTGAAGGACTTTCGGTTCTGGAGTACTTTATCTCCACTCACGGTGCTCGTAAAGGTCTTGCGGATACCGCCCTTAAAACTGCTGATGCTGGTTATCTGACTCGTCGTCTTGTAGATGTTTCTCAAGATGTTGTGATTACACAGCATGATTGTGGAACTCTTATGGGTGTCGAAGTTTCCAGCCTCAAAGAGGGCGAAAAAACAGTTGAGCCACTACGCGATAGAATTATCGGTAGAGCTTCTGCTGAAGACATTCCTGATGCAGAGGGTGAACTTATTTGTGAAGTTGGCCAGCTTATCGATGCTGATATGGCTATCAGAATTGAAGAGGCTGGAGTAGAAACTATACAGTTGAGATCTATTCTGACATGCCGTAGTGAACGTGGTGTTTGTGCATTGTGTTATGGCTATAACCTTGCAGAATCAAAGTTGGTTGATATTGGAGAACCAGTTGGAGTTATTGCAGCTCAATCAATTGGTGAGCCTGGTACTCAGCTGACATTGCGTACTTTCCATATTGGTGGTACGGCAAGTCGTACAGCAGAGCAGAACGTTAAAGCTGCCGCCGCTGATGGTAAGATTGTCTTTGAAGGTGTTGAGTTAGCTACTAACAAAGATGGTGCCAAGATTGCAATCAGCCGTAAGGGTGAGATGAATCTTGTACTTGGAAATGGTGTGGTCAGAAGTCATATGACTTTGCCATACGGTGCTGTCGTTTTTGTTAAAAACAATCAAAAAGTCAGCAAAGGGGACTCACTGTTTGAGTGGGATCCTTATTCTGATTTCATCCTGGCTGAGAAAAAGGGTGTAATCGAATATGTTGATATTATAGAGGGCGTATCTCTTGCCATCGAGATGGATGAGAAAACACGCATGAAGCAACCTGTAATCAAGGAACCTAAGGACAAGTCACTGCATCCTGCAATCAGGATTGTTTCTGCCAAAACCGGCAAGAAGCTTGGTGAGTATATTGTTCCAACGGGAGCCTTTGTATTAGTCAAAGATGGGCAAGA
>JABIBH010000283.1 GCA_018652925.1 bacterium
GAGTCAGGATATGAAATGACCTACCAGCAACATCAATTCCTGTTTGGAGTTCTGGTGCAACTTGATGCTGGTGAATCAGTTGATTTCAAGATTGATTTTGCCATCAACAACTAGACCAACAGGCTTTGCGCTTAGCCATAACCCGTGATTTGCGCGCGGGTCTTTATCCAATAGCGTTGCGTCAAACTTGTAACCCTTTGCAATTTTTCCAAGAGTAGCTTCACGCCCAACTGCATATGCAGCACCTGAACTAAACGCTGCAATTGCTTCTGCATCGGTTAAGCATTGTTCAGAGTACCAACCATTTTCTGGCCATCCGGTTTTATCTTTTCTGGTAACTGCAGCATAGATTCCAGGCAATGGATCGTAATCTTCAATCGGTGAGTCAGATCCAAATGCCAGAGGAATATTATTATCCAGCATTGTACGCCAGGCATAAGCACCTTTGACTCGCTCTGCACCGAGCCGTTCTTCTGCCCAGTACATATCGCTGGTACAGTGAGTTGGCTGCATTGAGGCAATAACTTCATTTTCAACATATAGCTCAAAATCATCAGGATGAACAACTTGTGAATGTTCAATACGGCATCGACGATACCCCTTCACACAATTCAAGGTATTGCGTACTCCCCTGTCGCCAATAGCATGAACAGCAACTTGCAACCCCATTTTCTCAGCCATCCTGAAACGCTTCTCCATCAACACAGGGTCAGTCAAAACCAATCCATTCTGATGCTGATCATCACTGTAATTTTCAAGCAGTGCTGCGCCCCTGCTACCAAGTGCGCCGTCTGCGTAAAGTTTAAATCCTTGAATAGTTAACAACCCTGTCGATTCGAAATCGTTGGCAACTTTCCAGCACTCATCTTCGCTTCCTTCAAAATAGACAAACAGTCTTATGGGCAGCTCATCCTTTTTTGCCATATCGGTTGCAACTCTTACACTGGCAAGTGACATCCCCATATTGTGAACTGCAACCAGCCCGGCATCGGCACAAGCCTGCAGTCCGGTTTTAATGTGTCTCTTTCTTTCTGCATCAGTTCGTTCAGGTAAAAAATCAGAAACAAGATCCAGAGCGTTATCAATCAACACACCTGTTGGATTGCCATTTCCATCTCTTAGAATTCTGCCACCATCTGGGTCAACTATCTCTGAAGTTATACCTACGAGTTCCAGCATTGCATGATTAAGCCAGGCTGCATGGCCATCCACTCGTCGCAAATAGACTGGTCTGTCAATACTATCCATTAATTCTGCAGTGGGAAATTGCTGCACATCCCAATCATTCTGATCCCAGCCACGACCTGTAATTATTGAAACTTCCGGATGTTGCTTTGCAAATGCGATCGCTTTTTTCACAACTTCATCTGCAGTCTTTTCACCATGTAGAGAAAGCTGCTCAGCAAGCATGCCTATGCCCTCAACATGTAAGTGCGCATCATGAAGCCCAGGCAAAGCAATTTCACCAGGTAATTCTATGATCTTATAATCTGTTTCCGGTATTTCGGAATATGTCTCAACTACAACCCCGTTCTGGTCAACTGCAATTGCGGCAGCCTCTGGCATTTCAGGATTGTTGGTAATAAAAACTGGGCCTGTGTAAATAATGAGAGCAGCTACAACGGACAACATTATTCTCCTTTTGCAGGAATAAGTGGTGTTGGATCGTTCAGGATCAGATCTGGCTGAGAATATGGTAACAATCGTTCAACGAAATCAATCAGACCCATAACCAGCGAACCTCTAAAAAACTTGGCCATCGGTTTATCCATCCAGATTCTGTCCGAATAGATAAATTTGGAGTACGGAGTATCTCCATATCCATCTCCATCAAGATCAAAGCCTGCGTAATCTGACCAATAATTTCCACTCCAGTTGTTGCTCAAAGCACTGGTTGGACCTGTCACTGCAATATCGGTAAAATTATTGGTGAACCGATTACCACTTATCTGGTGACCACCCTTTTCACCGTAGAAGTACATTGCAACGTCGTTATAGGCAAAAATATTATCTTTAATGTACAACACGTTTTCAGGAAACAGCGGACTGTTGGCAGTCATCCCAATTGCGCAATCCAGAATTTCGTTGGCCTCGATAACAGTTTGTGAACTACTTTTTACTGCAATCCCTGAACCAACCAGATGGTTCTGATGTTCAATCCGATTGTGATGAATATATAATGAATCAGAATATATTCCGATAATCCCATGCTCATTATTGGACATATGATTGCCAGCAACTTCAACACCATGCGAAAATATCAGCTCCAGCCCCATCCTGCTATTTTGAATACTATTGTCACATATAAAATTATTTGGGGAATTTGTAAGAATCATATCTCGTACACAATACAACTTATTATTTTCAACCCTGTTACCCATACTGTACCAAAGTCTGATCCCATCGCCCCGTAATGTTGGTTGTACAGGTCTCGAAGAAATTGTATTATTGCGAACTATGTTATCGTTGCCCTGGAAGATATGAACACCAAATAAAACATTATCGATTACACAGTTTTCAAAAACTACATTATTACCATTTATCAGGACCCCAGCATCAACTTTATCATGAGAATTACCTGAATTTGTAATGTGCAGATTACGGACAATAACACTATCAGCATTGATTGATAGAACAGTCCCCTTGCCGTTGCCATCAAGAGTTACTTCGTTAAGTCCATCAACAATTATAGGTTTGTTTATCTGCAGATTGCCTTCAAATGTGCCTGGAATAAGATTCAAAGTTTGGCCGGGACCTGTGAGGTCTACAAACAGTTGCAATGGAGAACCTGCAAACAGTGGCATTGAAGTTAAGGTCATTATTGTAAAGATTAGCAGCCGTAAAATTATTCAGCTCCATTCTGGTCAATCTAACAACGGTTTTCCATTATAATGACAATAAGGCTATACAAAATAATACTCCAGTAAGAAAATTTACTCCAATTTTCAGAAATTAGAAGGTCACAAGGAATGTAATCTCTTGTTCTGTGGCAAGTTAGAAATACGGGGATAAATATTACTATCTATTTTCCCAATTTACCGATATCCTGCTTTTCTACTATGCTTTATGTGATAAAGACGAAAGGTAATTTCCATGCCCGAATTGATCCCCAGATTTCATGATTGGTTTAAAAAGCAACTTCCCTATTTCTGGCACAACTGGATTTGTGCAACAGGTAGCATAATAATTGTTGCTACAATAATTATTCTGTTTTTCTTCCTTTTGCTCTTTGTCTATAATGTAATACTGGGTCGGCATATAAGTTCCTACGTCCAATTGGTTTCTTTCTTGATTATGCCTTCGTTCTTGGTACTCGGAATCATAACCGTATTTATTGGAAATATTATCCATCGCAGACGACTCCGCAAAGGTCAAGAGATTAAGAGTGCACCAGAACTCGGTGGCCAAATCCTGCTGAAAAAAGCATTGCTAATCGGTTTTGTTTCATTTATCAGCATCCTGGCATTAGGAACATTCAGTTATGAAGCATATCACTTCACCGATTCCAATAATTTTTGCTCAACAGTATGCCACACTGTGATGGCACCAGAGGCTACATCATACAGCAACTCACCACATTCAAATGTTAATTGTGTAAAATGCCATATTGGACCAGGTGCATCATGGTTTGTCAGAGCAAAGCTATCCGGGTTACGGCAAGTTTATGGAGTTATGACTGACTCGTACAGCAAACCAATCGAGTCACCTGTTCAAAATCTTCGCCCAGCACGTGACACATGTGAAGTATGCCATAAACCGGATAAATTCCATGGTTCACGAATGGTTGTTCGCAAACACTTTGAGTATAACCAAGAAAATACTGAAACAATAACTGCCAATATCATCTACATTGGAGGGCCTTCAGAAAGTGGTCAGGCCTCATCTGGAGTTCACTGGCATGTCGACCCTGGAAACGAAGTTCGATATCGATTCACTGATGTAAAGAGACAAAACATTGTAGAAGTGGTTCAAAAAACCCCTGAAGGCGAGATTCGATATATTAAAGATGGTTTCGAAGGATCTGATGATGATGGTGAATGGCGTGTTATGGACTGCCTCGATTGCCATAACAGGCCAACTCATATTTATGAATTACCTGAAAAAGCTGTAGATAAGTCAATGGCCTCTGGAAAGCTTGACTCAAGCATCCCATGGCTTGCAAAGGAAAGCCTGCGAACTCTTCTCGAAACTGTGCCATCAGAAAACACTGAAGAGCTTATCAAAGATAAATTGATTGCAATCTACACTGATGATCATCCTGATGATTTACAAGCCATGGTTGATGACCTCGATGCGATAGCTATAGAGTTGACTGACATTCTGGAAAGAAACGTTTTTCCCGCAATGAACATCGAATGGGGCACATACAAATCCAACCTTTCCCACTTTGATGGAGATGATGAGTTGGGAACTGGAGGCTGCTTCCGCTGCCATGACGATGAGCATGAGTCTGAAGACGGACATTACATCGACCAGGATTGTGATAAGTGTCACAATTTGATGGCTTACCAAGAAGAGAATTGGGAAGGTTTTGGTGGAATCGATATTGAAAGTTTCCTGAGAAATTAGTTTCAATAGTGAACTGAAATCTGAAAACAAATTCCTGTTGACTATATCCTAGTATTATGGTAGGTGTTTTCCATGTAAGAGGTCTTTCACCCAGACCAAAGGTTAGAGTGCTCTATGACTGATAACAAAAATTTTCCCACCAGTAAACCGCTTTGTTTTAAAGATCAATACTTGAGAATCCTAATGTGGATAGCATTGTTGGCAGGTTTCCTATTGCTTTTTGTAGGATTACCCCTTGCAGTTCTTTTGGGCTGATCCAAGAACAATATGATTCAAATCTTCTGAACGACCTCAGTGGTGCTTTTTAGTCGTCAAACCGCTTTGTATATATGTGACAATAAGGTTCTGTTCCCTTGCGTTGATAATAATCCTGATGATAATCCTCAGCGGGCCAGAACTTTTCTAAGACAATCAACTCCGTTGCTATATCCAAACCTTTTTTCCGCAATATTTTAATCAATTTTTCAGCAACCAGTTTTTCATTCTCATCTGTATAGAATATGGCTGACAAGTACTGCTGCCCGATATCAGGCCCTTGCCCATTTGCCTGAGTTGGGTCATGGATTTCAAAGTGAAGCCGGGCAAGTTCTTCAAAAGTTATCTTCGATGAATCATAAGTCACTTCAACTACTTCAAGGTGACCACTTTGGCCAGTGCAGACCTGCTCATAAGTAGGATTTTCTACAGTACCACCCATGTATCCGGAAACTACAGACTCGACGCCACTTTGTTTTTGGAACAGATGCTCAACGCCCCAAAAACAGCCTCCTGCAAAATATGCTTTTCTTGTAGTCGTAAAAACGAGCGAAATGGAGTTCACGCAGTGTCTGGTATTTTTATCTGTAAACTGTTCACCTACAAATACATGTCCAAGATGAGCATCGCATTTGGCACAAAGTATCTCGGTGCGTCTGCCATCGGCATCAGGTTTTTGTATTACGGCACCTGCAATTTCATCATCAAAACTTGGCCAGCCACAACCCGATTTGAATTTGTCCTCTGAATTGTACAATGCACTGTCACACTGTCTGCATCGATAAGTCCCGGATTCATAAAAGTTATCATATTCGCCGCTGAACGGTTGTTCTGTTCCTTTATGAATGATAATTTGCTTTTCTTCTGTGGTCAGTTTCTTGAACATTGCATCCTCCGATTGAGCACTAACAATAGTGCTCAACATCACAATTAAAGACAATATGGTTCTGGAATTAAACATAGTGGATAAATTACGAATAAAAAAATTCATCGCAATCAAATCAGTTCTTTGCCGCAAGGAGATTTCTGAACAAACTGTTCATGCCAAACGATCATCGTATAAATTTGAATCAAAGTATCAAAATGCCAGTCTTTCCCTCTCCTCAATTCTTTCAATGACCGTGAGACCTCTTTTTGATTAAACCAGTCACATCCTGTCGAGTTAACATTGCCAAGTACATTTGCAAATTCTTCACTGAATATACTATTTCTTCTAGCCCAAGCAGCACGATCATAATATTCAGTTTTAAGTCGTGGATTGACATAGCCTAAACTTGCCTTACGAACAAATTCACTAAACTTCCTGTACCTTAAACGCTTTTTCTGATCAGATTTTATAGCAAGCTTTCCTGCAAATAAGTCATGACCGGTCCTACTCCATGGCACTTCAGCTAACTCTTTGAGATGTTTTTTATACATTTCTATATATACTTGATTGCCAAACTTTTTTTGCATCGGAATTCTAAGCCACAAATCAAAAAGATCCTCATCAACAAAAGGAGTTAAAAGATGACAATATAGTCTGTGTATAAAAAGTGTAGACTGCATTCTTCGGCCAAGATTAAAATGCATATGCATCATTTTCTGATCTGCAAAGGTTGGTAAATCAAGCCAAGGAGTAAATGAATCCCAAATCTGTTGCTTGGCTCCATCTGTTAATTCTGTAACCAATTCAGGGTTTATAAATTGCTTTAATTCAGCTGCTTTAGAAGCTACACCTGTTGACTTTAAAATCTTGTTTCTAAGTAATTCTGTATCAGTAATATATTCTAAATCTGAATTTGTGCAGAATTTTCCAGTTCCAATTGACAAATAGGGTCCAATAATTCCACTCAAAAGAGGAACTGTCCCTTCTGTTAATTGTTGAGATACTCCAATTAAAGTTGAATTCCTGCAATTCACCTGGCCATCATTAAACCAGACTGCCTTTCTGGCATACTCTCCTGCCCAATCAGGATTGACTTCAATTAAACGATGCTTACTATCAAGTTTCATTACAGAACATAGTTGCCTGCTAATTACAGTCTCAATGCAATCCTCTTGTCCATAGGTCACCAGATCTAGCTTCTGTCTATCTTTGACTTGATGTAAAAGCAATCTTGAGTCTAGTCCACCTGTAACAGGAACCGTCACCGAATCTAAACATGAATCTGGCAACCGTTTTGAAACTGAATTTCGAAACAATTCATATGCTTCATCAGCAAAATCAGATACAGACTTATTCAGTTCCGGCTTGACTTTATGTTCCCAACGGGGGCTGATTGATAAATCATTACCATCCCATACTAATCGATGTGCCGGAGCTAACATTTTAATGTTTTTGAAAAGAGTTTCTGTTCCATGAGGACATTCGCGAGTCAAAAAAGTGCCCACTGAAGCGATATCAACAGTTTTGTCTAGGTTAGCCCAGCTCAAAAATGCTTTTAGCTCAGGACCGAATAATAAAACTTCATCATCCAAATACCAATACATATGAGAAAAACCAAGTTTATCATTTAGTATCTGTAACCTATTTCTATTCTTATCAAATATAAGTAAGTTAAAATGACCACCAATTGAGTTAATAAAGTCATCACCATCTCTTAAATACCGCTCTAGTATTTTTACAGCAATCTGAGGTGAGTCATCTGGAACCAGTTTACCATCAATTGTAAATGCAGTTCCTTCAATCAAAAGAATGCTATCATTGATTGAAGCAAAATTTGATGACTTACTGAAAAATGGATTTGTGGAAAGTGCACCAAAGGCATAATGACCGTTATCATATTTAACCTTATGGTACCAATTGCAGTGAGTCAGCAAATCACTCATCGAGTCAGCAATAAGCTGTGGTTTCTTGTCCATTTGCCGAGCAATAGCTCCATAAATACCAGGCATAACGCAAGTCACCTCTAATCTTTCACTAAATTCACCAGTAACCCGGTGGACTTCCCTCAGTTTCATAGACACTCAAAGGTCACTATTTAAAGCACGTTCAAATGCTTCAGGACTAATGCCTCCAAGATTTATGATGACGTCTTGGATTATAAAACATCACTATGTAATCAAACAAGTCATTTCTAGCTTAAGACTTACCATTAATAAAAAATTACTACTCATAAAATAACTTTTTGTACACGCTGTCAGCTTTTGTGAAAACAGTTTTCCAGGTGAATGAATCAATTACACCTTGGAGCTCTATAAATGTAATCTCAGATTCATTTCCTGCTCTGCATATCTGCTCTTCTATTGCGCAACTTAAATTTTGAATAAAAGCTGATTCATCTTCTTTATACGGTGTGTCAATATTGCATAATCTTGGTAATTTAACCAAACTTACTGAGTCCAATTCTGCATCACCTAATATTTCTTCTACCCCAGGCAACTCAGTTACAACAACCCTGCAACCAGAGGCAAGTGCTTCCAGAACCACCAGAGGCAACCCTTCAAAGAACGATGGCAATATCATCACGTGTGATAACTTCATAATTTCTGCGAGCCTCATCTGAGGGACGGCTCCGTAAATCTCCACTTTGTCACCCAGTTTTGCTGCCAACTGCAGACAGTTCTCTTTTTCTTGCCCAGCACCTCCGCCAAGCAGATGCAGCTTCCAGTTCGGGGAATCAATTTTTGCAAGAGCCCGCAACATCCACGGCACTCCTTTTGCATTACTCAACTTGCCAGCATAAACAATTTGCACAGGATCCGGATCTGGCTTGGCAATTTTAGTAAACAGCTCGTCATTGAAGCCTGCCCCGATTACTGCAATCTTGTCTGAATTAATTCCATAAAGTTCGCTGATTTCATTTTTCTGAACTTCACTCAAGGCAAAAATTGTATCGATTCCCCTACATCCTTCAAGAACCCTGCTTTGTAAATGTTTGCAATTGCCAAACTGTCGCAAGTCCGACCCCATACAGGTAGTCACCATTTTAATTCCAGGGAACAGCTTTCTAGTCAGGGAACTAACCAACCATAGGTGATTTGTGTGGATGACATCCGGTTTGAAATCGGCAACAGCTTTGGTGATTGCTTTGGAAAAGGCTGCTTCGTATTCATCGATATTCTCTGATGTTAAATCACAGAACCGTGAGCTCTCATAAGGCATTACATCGCTCATACCTGGAATAGTAAATGACACGTCCTCTTCGAATCGAACAAATGAAGCGAACTCGTCTGCAATCCAGTCCCTATGCGCTGAACAAGTTGGAGTCAAACCGGCAACAAGATAGTTTTCA
>JABIBH010000284.1 GCA_018652925.1 bacterium
CAAGTGTCCCCCAACGAGTATACTGTGAAAGCTTCTTTCGTCCTTCGTCACCCTCTTTAGCCAGCTTCTCAAAATATGGAATCACAGCTTGTAATAGCTGGAAAATAATTGAGGCACTGATATAAGGCATGATACCTAATGCAAAGATGGTTGCCTGTTTCAGGTTACCACCGGCAAACATATCGTAAAGACCAACAAGAGTTCCTTGCTGACTTTCAAAAAATGCTTTAATCGCATCGATGTCTATTCCTGGGGTAGTAATATGACCACCAAGACGGTACACAGCGAGAATCATTGCAGTAAACAGAATACGTCGCTTCAGCTCCGGTATCCTGAACATATTTCTATAGCTACCTGTAATATTCAAAACCAGGTTCCTTTCCTGCAAAAGCTGCAGTATGAAAACACTAGGCGTCCACTGTTACTTTACCACCAGCTGCTTCAATTGCGCTGATAGCACTTTTACTTGCTTTGTTAACTGTTATGTTCAAATTCTTTGTCTCAAGTTCACCATTACCGAGAATTTTAATCCGGCGATCAGCATACTTAACCAGACCAGCATCTGCCAATACAGCTCCGTCAATTTCAAATCCTTCATCAAATCTGTTCAGGTCCATAATATTTACAACCTGATAAGTTTTCCTGAAGATATTTGTGAATCCACGTTTTGGGATTCGACGGTTAAGTGGCATTTGGCCACCCTCAAACCATGGAGGAATTCCGCCACCAGAACGAGCTTTTTGACCTTTATGACCTCGGCCACCAGTCTTACCCAGACCTGAACCAGGTCCACGACCGCGTCGCTTGGTATCTCTGGTCATCCCTTTAGGGACACCGATATTATTCAGCTTCAACATCCTACTTCACCTCTTCTACTTTAACCATATGGCGTACTTTATGAAGCATACCCCTGATTGCAGGAGTATCATCATGAATTACAGTTGCCTGATGATGGCGTAGACCCAAAGACTTGATAACCAGGCCATGTCTCCATGATCGACTGATTGTGCTACGAATCTGAGTGACTTTAAGCTTATTCATCGTTCTCAGCCTCCACAGTTTCTGCAACTGGGGCAGCTTCTTCAACAACAGGTTCAGCTGCAGCCTTTTCTGCAGGTTTTGCCAAACCGAATACCTCAGGTACTGAGATACCACGTTTTGCAGCAATATCCTGAACAGATCTTAGCTGTTTCAAGCCCTCAACTGTTGCTTTCCAAACGTTGTGTGGGTTTTTTGAACCCAATTGTTTGGTTAGAATATTCTTCAAACCAACAGCTTCCAGAATAGCGCGAACGCCACCAGAAGCAATTACACCAGTACCACTAGCAGCCGGGCGTAATACAACGCGACTTGCAGCAAAACGACCTTCAACCTTGAAAGGTATTGTGTCATTTTTAATTGGTACACTGAATTGGTTTGCACGAGCACCTTCAGAAGCTTTGCGAATTGCATCAGCAATTTCGTTTGCTTTACCTAGAGATACTCCAACTTTTCCTTTACCATCGCCAACTGCAACAATAGCGCTGAAACTGAAACGGCGACCACCTTTAACCACTTTAGATACGCGATTAATTGTAATTACTGTTTCTTTCATGTCATCCATGTCGCCATCACGACCTGGTTTGCCACGCTTTGGTCCACGACCTCTTCGGTCTGGTCCACGATTGTTGTCACGACCACCGCGACGCTGTCCGGGGCCACCGGTGCGTGCTGCGGGATGCTGTTGACCTGTGCTTTTCGCTATCTCGGTCATCGAAATGCTCCTGTCCTGAGACTAACTTCTAGAACTTTAAGCCACCATCGCGGGCACCCTGGGCCAGCGCGGCAACACGTCCGTGATAAAGGTAACCGCTTCTATCGAATACGGCTGCCTCAATGCCTTTTTCTTTTGCTTTTTCAGCAATTGCGCGACCTACTAAATAGGCAGCTGCGCGTTTGCCATCGAAACCTTCAGGGATCTCTGCTTCAAATGCCTGACTGCTGTCTGCGGAAACTAAAGTGTTTCCAAGAACATCATCAATAACTTGAGCATAGATAGCCTTGTTGCTTCTCTTTACAGTCAAGCGAGGGCGTTCTGCAGTGCCGGAAACTTTTTTCCTGACACTAATCTTGCGCCGAAGCCTGCCTTTAATTCTATCTTTGGCAACATCCTTCATTGTCCTCTATCCTTCCGACCCAATCGGGTTATGCTGTTGCAGCTTTTCCTGCTTTACGTCGTACTTCTTCACCAACGTAGCGGATTCCCTTGCCTTTATATGGCTCAGGTTTGCGGTAAGATCTGATCTCCGCGGCAACCTGTCCAACCTGCTGCTTATCAATACCACTTACATCGATTAGGGTTGGTTTTGGGCAGACAATTTCAATTCCCTCAGGAATTTCATAGTTAATTGGATGACTGAACTGAAGTTGCAGATCCAGAATCTTGCCTTTAACCGCTGCCTTGTAACCGACGCCAATTATCTCAAGAGATTTGGTCCATCCTTTAGTAACACCTTCTACCTGATTGGAGATTAATACTCTAACCAGACCGTGATATGAACGGTTTGTTTTGGTGTCATCAGAGCGTGATATGGTCAGTTCTCCATCTGCCTGGTCATAATTGAGACCAGCTGGAATGTGCTGACGATGCTCACCCTTTGGACCTTTCACTATTGATAAGTTGTCTTTGATCGTAACCGTAACACCATCAGGGATGGTTATTGGTTTCAGTCCGACTCGCGACATCTCACTATCCTCTCTCTAACTGTTAATTACCAGACTTCACAAAGAATTTCGCCGCCAACACCGTTGTTACGGCACTGGTGATCGGTCAAAACACCCTGATTAGTGGAGACAATTGCGATACCGTATCCACCGCGAACTTTGGGAATATTTCCCTTGCTCGCATAGATGCGACGACCAGGCTTACTGATCCTGCAAATGCCTTCAATTACTCCGGTTTGTTTATTATCCCTCAAATAGTACTTCAGTGTAATGCGAACTACACCTTGATAGTCTTCGTCAACAATTTCAAAATCATTGATGAAACCCTGCTCTTTAAGTACTTGAGCGACAGCTTTCTTAGTATTAGATGCCGGTATATCCACTTTACGGTGACCGGCTGTTATTGCGTTTCTGATGCGGGTCAACATATCCGCAATTGGATCAGTCATGCTCATTTGCTCAGCTCCTAGCTCGGTATTCCCAGCTTGATTTAACTACGCCC
>JABIBH010000285.1 GCA_018652925.1 bacterium
CGATGCCGTAGTCATTCCAGTCGACCAACAGATACATGTTATCAAGGCCAAGACCGTAGCCAGTATTCTTCATTTCATGCCAGCAACCAGCAGTCAATCCGCCATCGCCTTCAATACCAAAAACTTTGACACCATCGGCACCGGCGCGTTTCAAAGCCAGAGCTTCACCACACATCACAGGACCACCGTGTCCACTTGGGCCGGTATTGAATTTTACAAACAGATTATTACCAGCCATTTCAACATGACCAGGCAGACCGTGAAGGTTTCTGAAATCGATAAGATTTTCCCAGGTCAGTTGACGCTCTGGAGCACCAGGGACAAGATATTTTGCATCGCCGGTTTTTTCATGCATCAAACGCAAAGCTTCATTGAAAACTGCCAAAGTAGCATAAACCAGAGGAGCTGTATGACCAGCTACCAGGACAAACCTGTCGCCGAATCGTTTACCTGGGTTGCGAATATCCCAACGCATCTCTCCGCCAAGCAGAAGACTCAAAAACATGTGAGCTTTTGAACGACTGCCACCAGGATGACCACTTTGCCTGTAGTTAAGCATCAAATCGATCTGTTGATCGACGACATCTTTTATCAGTTCCCAATGTTTGAAATTGTCTTTTTGCGCGGAGAACATCTGTTCGCTCCTATGGAAAATTTTTGGAAATGGATTTGAACTCGTGGAACTTCGCAGATATCTGGAGCTGAATCAAGAAGATTCATTTGCAGTATCATCGTGCTGGGGTATACTGCCGGATTAACAAAGGGGAATCATGCTCAATTTTAAAAACATAAGCTTCAGTTACGGAAGTAATCTGGCCGTTGATCAACTGAGCCTTCAGGTCAATCCTGGGGAGATATACGGTCTATTGGGGCCAAATGGTGCTGGAAAATCTACAGCAGTGATGCTGGCAGTTGGCCTGCTTACCCCTGACAAGGGATCGATGGAAGTTAATGGTCAATCACCTGCTGAACCTGAAGTCAGACAACAAGTTGGAGTAGCTCCACAGTCATTGTCGACATATGAAGAGCTGACAGCTTTAGGTAACTTGCAGTTTTTTGGCAAGATGTATGGTCTTTTTGGAAGCGAGCTTTCTGAAAGAGTGGAGTGGGCACTTGAGTTTGTGTCCTTGAGCGATAGATGCAAAGACATTGCGGGTAGTTACTCCGGCGGAATGAAAAGACGACTTAATCTTGCCGCTGCACTGATGCATGACCCCGATTTCTTGCTTCTGGATGAGCCAACAGCAGGAGTTGGCCCTCAATCCCGGAATTCGCTTTTTGAAAACATTGAAGAGCTCAAGCGTCAGGGAAAAACAATCATCTACACAACTCATTATATGGAAGAAGCAGAACGGTTATGTGACAGGGTTGGAATAATCGATAAAGGAAAGTTGCTTGCCCAAGGCACAATTCAAGAATTGGTCAAAGAGTATGGTGTTAAAGACAGAGTATTTGCAACTATTGGTGGTGCTGAGCAGGAATTAACTGGCAAGAACCACATCGATGAGTTATCGCAACTTCAGTCCAATGGGCAGCTTGAGCATTTTAGAACCGAGCGTGCCAATCTTGAACAGGTATTTTTGAACTTGACCGGTAGAAAGTTGAGGGACTAATGCGAGTAATAATTGCAATTGCACTCAAGGACCTCAAACTTTTATTCCAGGATAAATCCGGTTCTTTCTTTGTCTTTGGCTTTCCGCTGCTGATGGCTGTTTTCTTCGGTTTCATTTTTGCAGGTGGTGGCGATGGTAAAGTCAATCCGATGAAGGTAGTGGTTGCTGATGCCGACTCTACAACTGCCTCAATTGAATTTGTTGCCCAACTAACAAAAACAGGGGCAGTGAAAGCTATTGCTGTTTCAGAAGAAGAGGCAATTAGCAGGGTCAGGCGAGGCAAGGCAACTGCCTATCTGATAATTCCAGAAGGCTTTGCCGCCAATAAAATGGGGATGTTCAGCGGTAATCCACCAGAGATTGTGGTTGGAATTGATCCATCTCGAAAAGCTCAGGCCGGAATGTTGATTGGCATGTTGCAGAAAGCCGGCTTTGCGGGATTACAAGGTATGTTTGGTGGCGGCGGCTCAGGCAACAGCATGACTCCGGTTGCAATCGACGTGCAGGATGTATCAGTCAATAGAACTGGTCCGAAGAATTCTTTTGACATCACTTTTCCACAGTCGATTGTCTGGTTGTTAATAGGAACTGCAACTGCCTTTGGAGTATCTCTTGTTACTGAAAAGACGCGCGGCACACTATTCAGATTGCAGGCTGCACCAATAAAGCCGGGTTTAATTATTTTAGGTAAATCTCTGGCTTCATTTATTTCCACTATTTCAGGTGCAGCGGCTTTGACACTTATCTTTGTAACTGTTTTCAATGTGACAATCAGTTCCTGGCCATTTGTTGCCCTGGCATTTATTTCTGCAGCGATCTGCACTTCCGGAGTAGTCGTTCTGATTTCTGTAATGGGAAAGACCGAAGCATCGGCAGGTGGAATTGGCTGGGCTGTGATGTTGTTTATGGCGATGTCTGGTGGCGGTATGGTTCCGCTGATGTTTATGCC
>JABIBH010000286.1 GCA_018652925.1 bacterium
TGGCGATAAGCATGTGCCGTGGATTCACAATGTCCGCAACACTGACCTGGTAACCGCTGTTGATGATCAGGTTTGCATGAACCTGTTGCGTCTGTTCAATGAAGAAGTCGGACATAAGGCTCTTTCTAAATCTGGCATTTCCAATGACTTGATTGACCAGTTGAAACTGCTTGGTATCTCATCGATATCAAATCTGCTTTCAGCAATAAAAACTGCAAAATGGTATGAGATGGATGGCCGGGATGTGATTTTCATGCCACTTACCGACTCTGCTGATCTGTACAAATCACGTCTGGTTGAACTTGAAGCCGAATATGGCAAATACAACAATGAAGACGCCTTGCGACATATTGCGGCAGATCTTCAAGGATGTACCACAGACAATGCGAGAGAGCTTTCATTTCATGACAGGAAACAGCTCCACAACTTCAAGTATTTCACATGGGTTGAGCAACAGCAGCGTAATGTTGATGAGTTGCGAGAGTTGTGGGATCGTGACTTCTGGCCAGAAATGTATGCTGGTGCAACAGAGTGGGATGCAGCTATTGAGAAGTTTAACGCCGATGTTAAAGCTTAGCCTCTGATAGCTTCTATTTCTTCTGATTTGAGATGTCGGTAGTTTCCACTGCGGAGGCTACCGAGCTCAATTGGGCCAACTTTAACTCGATGAATCAATTCTACATCGTGTAGCAGTGCCTTAAAAAGATCTCTTATCGGTCTAACTTTCCCATCATCAAGGCTTATCCTGATTACTGTCGACATGGTTTTTCTGGTTTCGATTATTGCATCAGCAGGATTAACTGCTCCTAATCCGGGAATAATCATTCCAGCAGTGAGAACTGCAATTTCTGCATCGGAAACAGATCCGGATACTGTAACCAGAAACTCTTTTTCCAGATGGTTTCCACCAGCAGCAACAGCATTCCAGGCATTATCATTTGAGATCAGAAGCAAGCCACTTGTTGAACTATCCAACCTGCCTGCTGGCTGAAGCCCTAGAATATCGTGTGGCAAAAACTCTGTAAGGGTCCTGTCTCTGCGATTATGATGGCCAGAAACTATAACGCCTGCAGGCTTATTGAATGCTATGTAATGTCTGTCATGAGCAACCAGCAGCTTGCCATCGATTGTAATCATCATGTCAGGTGTGACTGAAAAACCAGGGTCGGTAATCCTTTCACCATCCACATTCACATGTCCCTCGCGCACCTTATTTTCAACCTGCTTGCGAGTACCATAACCAGCTTTGGAAATGAATCTGGCAAGTCCCATTGAACCTGGAAGATGCGTGGTTGTTTCTGAATCTTGAGTCGACATTAGAGTCCTTTAATCAATGCTGCTATGGTTCCGACATAAGCAACCAATAATATTACACTTCTGCTTCTCTGCAACTTGTCAGTCTTGAAAATTACGATTGGAAGTAGAACCGTAATTAAAATCATCCCTGGCAAAAACTTGATAGATCCAGGTGTTACTGTTACAGGACTAATTACTGCTATCGGTCCAGCAATCGCAAGTAGGTTGAACATATTGGAGCCTACCACATTTCCAATGGCAATACCAGTTTCCCGTCGATATGCAGCTACCAGGGTTGTAGCCAATTCAGGAAGGCTGGTGCCGATTGCAACTATCGTCAAACCAATCATCGCCTCGGAAATGCCCATTTTTGTTGCAATCTTGATTGATGATTCAACAACAAATTCTCCACCAAAAAACAATCCTATGCCACCAGCAACTATGTACAGAACATCATGCCAGTATGGGTAACCCTTCAGACGATCATGTGTCTCTGATTTTTCGAATGCATTGGAAATGATGCGATATGTGTAGCCGGCAAAAACCAGCATCATCAAAGCACCTTCCCAGGCCTTGATTTCCTTGCCAGTGTAACAAAAAATGGAAAACATAAAAGTTGCCAGTAGAAGCAGCGGGATATCAAATTTCCACAACCTGGATTCAACGGGTGGCCGCATCAACAACGCAGCGGTAGTCAAAATCAGACCAATATTTACCAGGTTGGAACCGACAATATTACCCAGCATCAAATCGGGACTGCCTGCCATAGAAGCTGCAAGTGAAACTATTAACTCCGGTGCTGAAGTTCCCCAGGCAATGATTGTCAAGCCAACCAGAATAGGTGGAATACCAAAAGCTTCCGCAATGCGGCTTCCGCCATGCACAAGAGACCACGCACCTGCTATAAGCAGAATAACGCCAAACACAAACTCTGGAATGACTCCAAACTCGAACAAAATCTGACCTCAATATTCACTGAATGTGTTTGTTTCTCTCTGAATTATTCGCATCTCAAAACTGGAACCGAGAATAATTCTTTCAGCAGCATCCAACAACTCTTCCAGTTTCACAGCATTACCCGAAACAACTGAAACAGCAAGAAAAACTCTTTGATGCAAGTCTGCGTTTCCAAACTGTGTAGCGCTGAAATCCTGATTGTGAAGTTTCTGCAAAAGTGAACGTAACGGTTTTCGCCGATCTTTCAAGCTTGAACAGCCTGGTAAGTAAAGATCGGCAACCAATAGCCCGTTGAAAACCTTGACCGATTTCATCACTTTTTCCTACCCATCACAAACGATGAAATTGCTGCCAACCAGAACAAAACTGCTGTTACCGCAAATGCTTCGTAATAACCAAAGAATTTCATTACCAGATAGCCAACCAGTGGACCAAAGATTCCTCGCACGCCGACCATCGCTACATGAATGCCCTGATAATATCCGCCCTCACCTTTTGGAGCAAAGCTGATTGAACCAATATGCCATGCAACATTGACTCCAGACATTCCAAGTGAATAAACTGCGAATGCGATGTAGGCCATCGTCACTGGAGCTGCCCAAGTTGAGCCTTCGGCAACAAGCAATGCGATCGGGTAAAATCCAAGGATCGTGAACGATATACAACAGAGCGTTGCCGGTTTGTATTTGTCCATCAGCTTGCCCATCAGAGGGCCGAACAAAGCCACTCCTGCTGAGGCAATCAATAATCTTGCGTTGGTGATTTCGTCGTAACCAAGATTCAACTTATTAATAAAGTACAACGGCACAACAGAGCTCAACATCATATATGCAAAACCGTAGAGCATGAAGTTCACTTCAAACCATAGAAAACTTTTATCGATTGAAAAAGTATTCCTGGCATCCTGAAATGGTTTCAACAGCATGTTGAATGAAGGAATTTTTCCTGAATATTTTGGTATTGACCACGGTTCCGGGTCGAGAGTTTTGTCATCTTCCGGTCTTGGCAAGCGTGCCAAAATGAACATGTAGATAAATCCGCAGATACCAATTACAGGGTAAATATATCTGTACGATGCTGGATCATTACTGAGTATTGCACCAATTACAAGACTGGAAAGTATGACCATCGTGTGTTGAATAAATGCGCCGTAACCAAAGTATCGACCTTGCCTGTCAGGATGGATGTTTGCCTGAAATATTCCGTTCATGGCCGGGTAAAGAATTGCTGTGAAAGTGTTTACCATCGCAACAAGAATTACAAACCAGGCAATACTACCGGAAAGTGGCATCAGAACCAGGATAAATCTGCCAAGTAGCCCACCCCAGAACAGCCCCCTGCGTCGACCACCGGCTGCCATCAAGTGGCCCCAATAAAGAGCCAGCAACATGCCAGCAGTGTCCATCGTTACAACAACCGTTATCAACCAACCGGGAGCGCCCAGACTTTTGCCAAGCACAAACGGGAGCATCACATAGCCTGCCCACCAGACTCCCTGAAATAACATGCCGAACATGTATCGTTGTAAAGTGAGCAGTTCCAATGCAGGAACATCTTTACCATCTGTAAATCTTTTCCAAAAACTGTTCATTGCCGATGCCTTATAAGAGTTGTACTTTCAACTCATGAAAACTTTGATTATCTGTCTGTTACTTTTTGCTGTCCCTCTTTTTGCATACGAGGGCGATTTTTTCTACGGCTTCAGTGCTGGAGCTGGAAGTGGCGAAATGCGCAACAATGCTTTTCATGTTTTTGACGACTACTCCCGTGATCCTCAACTTTATCCCGCAGAGCAAGGCTACAGTATACAGCTACAACTTGGATATGTCCTGCTTCATGATTTCAGACCCGGCCTGGTGATAGACAGCTGGTCAAGAACTGGCACTTTTGATTTTGATCACCTGGTTATTACGCCAGTAGCTACCTGGTTCCCTGGGCAAAATAATTTTTATATTCGACCGGGAGCAGGTATTTCTTTTACCGGTGTTGACTACCTTGAACGAGGCGACTGGCACAGAAAAAGGGACTTTGGTTCAGCAGTGAGTTGCGCTGTTGGTTATGTATTCAAATTTGAAGGTATGGAGATCGGCCCTCAAATTTATTACAGCGGATCAGTTGGTAAAGACCTGGAAGTCTGGGCGAGCCACTATTCTTTAATGGTAGAAATCAATTGGGCCAGGTAGCTCGTAAAATCAGACCGACCATTACAAGTGCAACAATATGCTTGAACAAAATTGCCAGCAATTTACCTATAAAAGCATGAACACCGATGCGCAGACTTTCTTCGAGTCGTTTCTCTCTGATGTATTCACCCAGAACTGCACCACCAAAGGCACCAAAGAAACCACCCATCAAAGTTCCAAAAACCGGAGCAATACCACTACCAACAAAAGCACCGGCAATACCACCGACAAATGCGCCAACTACGCCACTTCTAGTTGCACCCATTTTGGCTGTGTAGAGAACCCCAAGCAGGGATTCCACGCCCTCGGCAAGGATTACCAAACCACCAAGTAAAGCCAACAATTTCCAGGATATCGGGTCAAAACCGGTAAAAACACCGTGAGTGAGGGCAAGCATAAATACTGCCATCGTTCCGCCAAGGCCCAGGTAGACCAGCAACGATGAAACAACCAGCAACAGCGCCCAGAGAAAAAACATACCCCAGACACCTAAAAAAGATAATTCAGAAAGTCCTGGCACTATAGCTCCAGGTGAAATGATTTTTCACCAGCTGTTACTTCAAAATTGAGTGTGTTATCTGCAGGAGGCATAGTGCAATTGTAATCTTCGGTGTTGTAATCGCAGAGAGGATTGTAGGCAAAGTTAAAATCCAGTTCTACAGTTCCATCGTCATTAATTTCCAGGTCAAGATATCGACCACCGGCATATGTTTCCTTACCAGTTGTTGCATCGTAGAATGGAAGCCAGAGATAGTCACCATGGCTTGTTGTATCAACAGGGCCATAAACCCAGAGAACATGAATTTCTTCATCGATTTTAAAGCTGACTGATCCTTTACGCAGGTACTCAACTTTTTTACCAGTGCGTTTTTCCAGAACAACCGTCTCTTCAGAGTCTGCTTTTTCAAACTTTGTAACAAATCGCAGAGTTACATCCGGGTAGTAATAATTAAGCCCGATAAAATCTGCCTGATCGGCTTGTAAAAGTGGACTCTGGTCAGGATCCATAAACTTTTCATTTCTATCAATGCGCATTTCAACAAGCCTGATTTCCCAAGCTTCTCTTTCAGCATCGTCCATTGTAAGTGCACCCGGAATTTCAGAGCTACATGCTCCGACAACCAGAAGTATCAATATCAGCGGTAGAAATTTCTTCATTATTATCCTCAACTCCAAACCTGTAGCTAACGAATCATTGCCCAACAGCCTAAAAGCCATTAGTTTCAAGCAATGAACAGTAATACAAAAACTCACAATTCTCAATATGAAGCAAAAGAACTCCTGCCGATTGGGCTTATTGTCGCCATTGGAGCAATTTTCTGCCGATTACCGGCTCTTGGCGCATGGTGGAGCCTTGACGATTGGGATCTGCTTGCCCGCGCAGCAAATGTCATTTTTTCATATGGACCATCCCCCCGCGTTTTCAGCCAGATAGTCTGGTGGGAAATATTTTATCCAATCTTTGGTGATAATGCGCAAAGCTGGGCATTTGTTCGTCTGCTTATTTTTGGTGGCATCAGCTGGACTACGGTCAGAATTTGTAAACACATTGGGATGGGAAAACTGCCTCGCCTTTTTGCCGGGCTTCTTGTTGCTGCTTCCCCGCTGGCTTTTACGCCGTTGTATTGGGCAAGTGGAGTTCAGACTTTGCTTGGCGCCTTGTTCGCATTGCGAGCAATCGATTTTGCTTTGCAAAACAGACCCTGGCCAGTTCTTCTGTTGGGCGTTTTTGCAATTCTTTCAAAAGAAAATGCAATCCTGCTTCCCATGATTTTGCCTTTTATTTTTATTAACAAA
>JABIBH010000287.1 GCA_018652925.1 bacterium
GGCTTGTCAAAGATTGCAATATGCCAATTTTACTGCCACTGTTTTTGTCCCGGTATTTGTTAAGAACTGTTCCGGTAATTGTCGGACTCAAATAACTGCTTCCGCCAACAATGGTTCTGATGGCCAGAGCCAGCTCATCGAGAGCGCAATCTTTGAGTAAATATCCCGATGCACCGCTATTCAACATTTCAATAACAAACTGCTGATCACAGTGAACACTCAATCCAAGTACCTTGACATCCGGATTGAATTTGAGAAGTTGTCTTGTAGCATCAATTCCGTTCAAACCTGGCATATTAATATCCATAATCACAATGTCTGGCTTATGTATTTGAGCTGCGTCTATCGCATCAAGCCCATTACCAGCTTCTGCAATTACTTTCATATCTGGCTGTGAGTCCAGCAGAGAACGCAATCCTTCTCGAATCAATTTGTGATCGTCGGCAAGCATGATTTTTATAGACATTTAAATAATTCCCTTCGCTTTGTTGGGTAGTGAAAGTGGAGCGTGTAATACGGCTTGAGTGCCACACTCAGAACCACGATCAATTACGAAAGTTCCACCAAGATGTTTCAGTCTTTCTTTGATACTGAACAGACCAAATCCTCCCTTGGGATTTTCACGCTCTTCTTCGGAGAGTATGCCAATGCCGTTGTCAGTAACAGTCAATACGATTGTCTCTTTAATGCGCTTAACGTCAATTTGTACAAGACTGGCATTTGCGTGTTTTGCGACATTCATCAAGAGCTCGCGTGCGATTTTAAAAAGTTCAATTTTCAAATTTTCATTTACAAGCTTGTCTTCAAGGTCATCGGTTACATCAACCTGAAAACCATATTTCTTGCCCATCTGTTCCCCAAGCCATTGTAGAGCAGGGACCAGACCCAGGTCATAAAGTACAGGTGGCGACAATTCAAAAGTAAGTGTGCGAATGTCTGCGATAGACTGGCCCACAAGATCGATAATTTCTGAAACAGGTGCAGTATTGTCGTCCCCGATTTCATTACGCAGAATCCCGAGCCTGATTTTGGCGATAGACAGGGATTGGCTAACGTGATCATGCAAGTCGGAAGCAAGCTTTCTACGCTCACGCTCTTCAGTAAGTGAAAGCTCACTGGCAAGGGAACGGAGCTTCTCCTGATAGTCATTTAATTGTTTACTGGATTTATTTCGTTGATAAGCCTGCGCAATAATATCGCCGACTATCCTTAACAAAGGTATATGAGTTTCATCCCACACAATTTTGTTTTTAACCCAATCAAAGCCGATAAATCCTGTCATTTTAGCATCAATGGTCATCGGAACCAAAACCAAAGATTTGATACCCTGGTGTTCAAGCATTTCTCTATCGACTTGAGCTTCTGGCGGTAGATCCTTGACACTTTTGATAAGTACAATTTTATGATTAAATAATTGTTTAGTACAATAAGGCGCAGATGCAGCAGGAAGGTTTTGCAGTTTATCAATTTCAGGCGTGACACCTTCGGCACACCACTCATGAGTATTTGATATAAGCCGGTTTTCTTCATCTGCAGAAAATACATAGGATCTATCAACTTCGGCAAAACTTCCTATTGTTTCAAGAGCATGGTTTATCTCGTTGTCGATTTCAGAATTGTCCAGGTTGATAAAGCCGGAAAAGACATGCTTAACCAACTCTTCAAATTCCATGTGCTTTTTTAACTGTTGCTTTATTGTGTCTCTTGCCACTTTTATACCTCGCACACAAATTAGGTCAACTTAACAAGCTTGCCTTTATTCATTGCAGTAAACAACAAATATGTCTTTATGTCACGCCCTGGATAGATTTTTTTTACAGCAGATCTATATGCTTCCATTTGAGGCTTATAAAAATCCACTTTTATATCGATGGTTTTTTCATCAACCCGGTTTGATTTGTAGTCGATGATATGGATTGCATCATCTTCAATAATCATTCGGTCGATAATTCCATAAACCTGTTTCCCGCTTTTGCTGCCGTGTATAAAAGGCACTTCGTTAAGGCCGTTTTTTGCATTGAATATCCACTGCAGATCCGGGTTGCTGAACACTCTGGCTGCTTCCTGTGACTCACTGCTGTTACCCGTTGGCGCCTGGTTATTTTGAGTTGCGAGCTCAAGCAGAAGGTGAATCCTGGTTCCTCTGATTGCAGCCTGTTTTTTGTGCTCAAGCCTGTTTTCATTATCTTTTTCATCAATGTTTTTGTCATCTGTGCCATCTGTTGCCGATGGGTTACTGACATCAACTCTTGCTGTTTCGGTATCGGGTGGAGACCAGGCTATTGGTTTATCGGAAAATTTAATTTCAGGTTTTTCAAGTTCTGAACTGTCAGCACTTTCATCCCAATCTGCCAACTCTTCAGTTTGAGCAATCCATTTTAGTGGTGAAGAGTTTCCTTTATGTTTTGGTTCAGATCCAAGAATATGTAAAACATCCCGGGCTCTCGTCATCGCTACATAAAGCAAGTTTGCCTCTTCTTTTTCATTTTTCTTTTGAGCCTCAACTACAACTTGAGAAAGGTTTGTTTCAACATCTCCGGCTGGTTGGCGATGAATCTTTTTAATTCCTGTAATGACCGGTCCACAATCAGGGTGCTTGTCATTATTGGTTGTCAGATGAGCTTCACTCTCATCCTTGCGAACTGGCGATGCCGCATCGACATACAAAACAACGGGAGCCTCAAGTCCCTTGGCTCCGTGAACAGTAAGAATCTGCAATCTGCCTTCAGTTGTTTCAGGCAGAGCCCCTTCATCCTGATTTTTTCTGAGCGCAGACTGTTCAATTTTATTGATAAAGCCGCGGGTGGTGGGGAATTTTGTATTGTCGTGCTCAAGTGCAAGGTCAAATAATCGGAGCAGGTTGTAGCGCGACTGTTCACCAAGGGCAGCTTCATATCGGTCCAGCAGGTCGCTTTGAAAAATAACCCGGAGCAGGGAATGGGAGCTTGAATTTCCTGCACAGTGAAGCCATTCGTTTAGCAGATAAATTAACTCGGGCCACTGTAACTTATGCTCCGACAGTTCTTCCCAAAGTGTTTTGTTTGAGCGGAGTCTAAAAGTGAGAAGTTCCTGCAAGTCCGCTTGTGAAAATCTGAAAATCGGTGAGCGCAGAACTCCAGCCAGGGCAGCATCGTCATCTCTGTACATCAACCAGCGCAACAGATTCAGGATATCGTTAATTTCACATGTTTCAGCCAGCGCACCTCTACCACTTGGTACAAAAGGAACACCAATAGCACGTAGCGCTTCTTCATAATATTTGATTGAAGTTCTGTAGCGAGACAGAATCAAAATGTCGCGAGGCTTATAATCGGTTTTCAGTAATTGTTGAACAATATTTGCTGCATGTTTTGCAACAGCTTCTCTTCTTTGAGTTAGCTCGCCCTCTTCTGCAATCGTGTGATAAACAATTCTACCTGGAGTATCATTACGGTAGGGAAGCTGTTTTACATTTTCAATTTCACCATCAGGCAACAACTCGCTTAGAACATTTTTCTGGAAGATTTCTCCAGTTTTATCAACAAGTAGTTTTGTCGATCTGAAGTTTGTAGGCAGGTTCAGCTGTTCAGTAATATCACGATACTTTGTCGCAACTTCACCAAATATTTCAGGGCAGGCCCCGCGGAATCTGTAGATGGATTGTTTTACATCGCCAACCAGAAAAAGGGTTCTATCATCTTCCGCACAGATAATTTCATCCATGAATGGTTTCAGAATATCCCACTGCACACGGTTTGTATCCTGGAATTCATCAACCAGAAAATGCTTGATACCGCAGTCGGTTCTGTACTTTATCCACTGACTCAGATTGAAATCACCATGCAGAAGTTCTCTGGTTTTTCTTTCCAGATCATGAAAGTCCAGCACCCTGTCCCGGGCTTTCAGAGAGTCATAAATGTCAACTGCACGCAGTCCATATTTCAGTTGGATGATATTTTTTTCAACGATGCAGATTATGTCAAACAAAGCAAAGGCGAGCAGGCTGTCTTTACATATTTCATAAAATACTTCACTGCGCAATTCTTTATTCTGTTTCCTGCCAGAAATTACGCGGAGAGTTCCAGTGCCGGTTAGAATTAAAATCTTAAGTCTTGTTAAAATTGCAGGATTACTATCATTAAGCTCAGCTATAGAATCAATTGTGCTGCGGAACTCAGCCATCTTTTTGATGAAGCCTTTTGTGGGGTCATCACCCTCAACATCTTCCAGTTTGGACAAATCGGTTTTTAATTGAATGGCACAGTTTTTTGCAAATGCAATAACGTCGCTTTGTTCTTTAATTCCGCCTTTTCCATAAACATTATCCAGTAAATCGGTAACAAGTTCATTAAACAGGTCAGTTCGTTTATCAAGTGGTACAGCAACATTATTCTGGTCGGCAACCTTGTCACTCCACCTGTCAATTTCAACCCGATTGTTCAACACTTCCTTCAGTTTATCTCTGACCGACCCGGGTTTTTTCCCAAGCTTTGCAAGCTCAGCAAGTGCTGGCTTATCAGAGGAAAACTCTTTCTCAAGTTTTGCAACAGCTTCTTCCCACAACTCATCTGTTTCTTCAATTACAACAAATGATGGATCAACATTTGCTTCATCAGCGAATCGGTTAAGCAATCCCTGACACCAGGAGTGGATTGTCCCAATCTGTAAGCCGGCCTGGTCATCAAGCATTTCTTCATACAGAACTCTTGCTCTGGTGCAATTTTCCTCAGTCGGTTCATCGCCAGTCATTTTATTTAGCTTATCACGCAATTCATTATCATCGGCAATTACGTATTCACGAAACCTGACCAGCAGTCTTTTCTGAATTTCAGTAGCAGCTTTTTTTGTAAATGTGAGTGCTACTATGCTTTTCAGATCGGCGCCGTCAAGCAGAAGGCGCACAATCCTGTCGATAAGAACTTTCGTTTTGCCACTTCCGGCAGAAGCTCTCAACAGTATTGACTTGTCAGGGTTTGCAGCTTTCCGTTGTTCTGTTGTTGCACTTTTGCTGTTGTCGATTTGCCATTGAACTTGTTTACACATTATCGCACCTCATCAATTCGACATGTGGTTTTAAGGTGGCAATATCTGCATGGACCCGGGTCACCTGATTTTCCCCAGTCATCCTCATTAAGCAACCTAAAGCTTTCATCGTAATTTCTCGATTTCACTGCGACATCAACAATCGTCTCAGCAGCTTCTTTCAGAATATCAGGAGTAAATTCAACTTCCGGTTTAATCCTCACTTCATCTTTGCCCAATTTGTAATATCCACCGGAAATCACACTGCCACTCACGCCTGAAACTTTTCCAAGCGTCATAGCCATGGCATAAATATGTAGCTGCAAATCCTTATAGGCAGTGATGTTTTTTAATTTTGGAATCTGCCCACTCTTGTAATCATAAACATGATAGCTTTTTTCGTTTTTGAGGTTGATATCGATTCTATCAATCCGCCCCTTGATAAAAATTTTCTCAATTTCAGATGGCACTGTAATACCAAGATCTTGCAATTCACCAAGCTTGAATTCAAATGGAGCCTCGTGTTTGCTCGGCATATGCAGGTCCAGGTTTTCAATCTCCAGTTTTATAATCTCAGGCACAAACTGGAGGAACGATGCTTCCCACATCCTGCTTTGAGAAAGATCACCTCTTTTAGAAAACTCTTTGTCCGCAACTTCGCGCAATGCAGCTTCAGCTCCAGCGATATCTCCATCTGCCAACAGTTTTGGCAGCTCGCTATATGTAAAAGCAGAATTCATAACCGAGTGAGTGATCTCTCCGTACTCTTTACCGCCAATCTTTGAATCCATCTCATCTTCCTGCCCAATACCAAACCCTTTTTCAATCAGATAGTGGAATGGACACCCAAGATATTTGGATATAGAACTATTGCTCAGGTGGCTTGCTTTTCGTGGCGAACCGGTAACAGGAATTTCAAAACCTTCGTTCTGAAATTTGGCTTGCTCATTCCTGATTGCTTCCAGATCAGGTAGCTGCTCCCGATAAACAGGCGCACCATCAGCAAACTCTATATCATTTTTCAAGGTCGTGGTCAGCCTGGAAATAAATGGCGATGGCAAAGTAGGCCGACCAGCTTTTTCAGCAGGCCAGGTGATAATCACTTTTTTCCCACCATGCAAAATTCGCATAAACAGATCTGCCTCAAGCCCAAGCTTGTCTTCCCATGTTTGCAAGCCACTGCTCATGCGCCAACTGTTTCCAAGCAGGATTGGCCGATTCTGTTTCCCGGGGAAAGTGTCAGCATCCATTCCAGCCAAAATCAACAAATCGGCATATTCAATTCTGGCTTCAACCAGACCGGTTACCTGCACGGGCAAATGTTCTGCACGATGAGGTCGTGCATCAATTCCGCTCAGCAATCTGCCAAGCTCAACACAAAATTCTGACAATGAAACTTTTGGAAGCTGAGCAGACTGTTCAACAAGGCTGTCCAGCAAGCCGATAATACCAATCATTGCAGAAACTTTACTATCGCCTTGAAGTTCATTTCCAGTTGCAACACTCCAGGCTTTACGCAGACCTGCAACATGTTCAGCCCAGCTTTTCTTTCCTTTGGTCTCAAGGCATTTGAAAATCTCAATAATTTCCGACAGCAGTTCTTTTAGACTTGAACCTTCTTTAATTCTCTGCTTAAAACCATCGGGTCCATTTGCTTCCAGATAGCCGCGCATCAGTTCTTTTTCAAACTTCAGAATATCGGCACTTTTAAATTTCACATCAGGATGAGTGAGAAGCTCAAGCAGTTCTCCGCTTTGCATATTTGTTACTGCCATTCTCAGCAGAGCCCAAATCAGCAAACCTTCTTTTGTCGATGGCAAAGGAGTTCCGCCAGTATCATCAACAGTTATTCCCGCAGCTTCAAGTTGATGGACAATTCGTTTTGCAAGTGAACTGTCTGCGGTTGCAACAACAATCGATTGGTCCGCACCATTTTCCTTCAATGACCTGACTACTTGCTCGGCTATGAATCTGCTTTCAGATTCAGAATCGCCACACATATTCAGTAAATCTTCAAGCAACTCATCGTCAGACTGTTCCACGGCCTTAATTTCAACAGGGGCATTGCCAGTAATTTTTGAAACACAATTTATAACCGGAAATTGCGGGTGGAAGCGGGAGGCTTTTGAATATCCGGCGGACAACAATCTTCCGATGGTGTCATTTTCTGTAAGTTGGTCGGCAACAATCAGAGCTTCATCAACCTGACTTGCAAGATGAGTCAGCATCCTCAGGTGAACAGGTTTGATGTCATTCATTCCAGCAACAACAAGCCTGTTTACAGGAAGCAGTTTTCCGCTTTCACAAACATGATCAATAACATCCAGTGCCAGATCAACAGGGTCATAGGCAATCTTTTTCCGATACAAGCTCCAAGCATCTTGCACGCGCGACAAGTCTCTTGCAAACAACTCACCATCGCCGTTTATATCTTCAATCTTTTTATCTGCTGTTCGCATTTCATCAAACAGATTTACCAACTCAGTAGCAATACCGGGAATAGATGACTTGGATTCCGTTGCCCAGTCAAGTTTCTCCAGCAATTCATGAGCAAGAACCAGTTCACGCAAGTGCCCGGGAAATTCAGGTTGTTGGGTAGTTTCCAATCGTTCAGCCAGAGTCCTGACCAACAGGGTCGGGGTCGTGATCTCTGGTAGTAAAATCGCTTTTTTATCACTTTGGTTAATAAGGTGTTGTCGCAGTGATGCGCAACCACGCACTGAAGGCAGCAGGACCAGTGTTTTTGTCAGATCTTTTTCAAGCAACAGTTTTGCAAGAGCAGGTAACGTTGGTTCATCGTAACCTATATATGAGACTGCAAACTGGGCCATTATGATGGTCTTTCTTTATTAAAATTATGGGCTGATTTCACAGTACAACATCATTCGAGTTTAGTAAATACAAACGGCAAATATAGTTGAAAAAACTGACATTAGTGCGGTAGGATTTGTAATTATACCCTATTTTGTGTTACAATGAGGGGTAATCTTACGCCCGACTCAGTTTCCACAATCCAAGGGGATAGTTTTGAAAAAGCTCACAATGCTTATGTTGCTGCTTGCTTTGCCTGCAGTTGCATCAATTACCGATACAAATTTTGATGTTGTCAACGGGAAATACCCCGGTGTTATCAACGGTTTGTCTACTCACTCATCCCGTGCTGACACGCTTTACCTGATTGGCGGTCCTGACCGCTTTGACGGAAAGTTTCAGGATTCCTACTCGGGAGTAGTGCCCGATGCTCAAGGTTGGGTTGGAGTAGATTTGACTGCACCAATTGAGTCGCCATGGCATATTTCCACTTACATGGCAGAAAATCTTGATCCAAACTTTACACCCAATCATGCAATATATTGTGGAGATGAGAGCATGCCTCCATGCAGCGGTTCAGATCCTGAAGGTGGTTATGCCAACAACTACGACACCAGACTGGAATGGTATGGTCTTACAGCCAATCCCTATGTAGCAACAAATGTTACAGTTCAGGCAGTTATTAATTGTGACAACGAACCTGGATACGATTACTTGTATTTACAGTATGAAAAAGGTGATTACTGGGAGACTGTTGCATCATTCACTGGCAACTCTACAGGTTTAATTGTTAATGAATCTTTTACAGTTTTGCCAAGTGATTATTCGGGTCCAACCGATGATCTTATTCATCTGCGCTGGGTGGGGTACAGTGATGGCGCCTGGAGTGATGAGGATTGTAGCTGGCCAACTGCAGGGCTGGCTCAAATTGATAATATTTCTGTATTGTACGAAGGAATCCAGGTAATTTACGACGAATTTGAAACAGGTATGGTCAATTCACACTGGAGCGTTTCATATCCACCGAGTGTTGGTAATTTCGCTAAAGTCTGGCCACTACTTGATGATGTCGATCCTTGTAGTATGAACGATACACCACAATTCGCATTTATTGATGATGGAATCGTTGTTCCGGGAACAGGTGGTACTCTAGGGCAGACATGGACTTATGGTCCACAGGGCTACATAGTAAACTTGCTTGGTGGTACAGCTGGCCCCAACTATCATATGAACAATGAAATCTGGTCACCAACCCTTGAATGGCCTGCAGGCAATTACGATGGTTGCGAATTTTCTTTCGATATTTACCGTCACCAGATTTTAAATAACGGTCTTTTCTATGTCTGGCAAGTGGGATCAAGTATTGACGGTGGTGAAACATGGGACAACTGGCAGGATAGATCCTTTGTTTATTATGGTGGTCCCGACTACTTAAGATCAAATAATGAAGTAACAGACTTGATGCTTTCTGGTCGTAACGCAGTCCGACTTTCTGTAGGAATAAATGAACTTGGCTGGATATGGGGATTCTATGGGACCGACGGAACTCCTTCTCCATATGTTGATAATGTTGCATTTAAGATTTACGAATTTGGTGGCCCAGGCATCTCAGCAAGAGAAATTGATTTAGCCCAGGATAATTTCCCGGCTATCGGCGATCTTAATTTTTCCGACCTTGGTGTAAACGACGTTCGTTTTGATATGGCTCGCAATATTGCTCTTGCCGCAGATATGATCAACCTTCCAGGTGACTCTATTGTTATCGATGTTGCTGCTATCAGATTTGGTAGTGAACTGTTAGAAGCTCCCAAACTGTTTTGGGCAATGAAGCAAAATCCACTATTTGATCCTTATCGAGCAGACCCGGCAACTTCTGGTTGGGTTTACGCTGACAGTACTTTTGTAAATGGAAATGTAGTAGTTCCAGATAGATGGAATTTTGATCTTCCCGATGAAGACTTCCTGTATCCTGGCGATATTTTACACTATTTCATCCAGGCACAAGATTTTGTAGGAGGTAATATAGGGACAACGATATTACCGGGTAACCTGGAAGGCTTCGGAATTTTCCCTGGTGATGTAGGTTATGTTCCATTGCTATGGAACAGCTCATTTACAGTTCGTGCTCTGCCAACAATTACAGATGGCTTGGGCGCTCAGACAGATATTTTACTTTGGAATGATTTTGGTGGCCGCGGGGGAGAGAACGAGTGGGTTCATGCCCTTGGCAGGATGGGTTATGACTACGATTTGTATTACACTAATGGTCCATCTTCCGGTGTAGGAAATGGTCTTGGTGGTAGGGCAACCCCGGCTCAAATTGCTGGCTATGAAACAATTTTGTATACCAGTGGTGACCTGAGTTCATTCACCTTAAGTAATGGTGATTTTGATCAGGACCCAGGTAATGATATCAACTTGATAGATAGTTGGCTTCAGCTTGGAAACCGGAATATTTTACTCACTGGCGATAGCATTGTTACAGATCTGATGTCCTCAGGCACCGCTGGCGTGAGCTTTGTTTCAACTTGGTTGAGCCTGGACTATCTGGGAGATAGCATCAAACCGCTTGTTCAAGGCCAGTCTTCACCGCTTGTACTTCCAATAGCTGGAAACAGTGTTTTTGATAACAGCTTTATTGCATATGGTGGTTGCCCAACTGCCGAGTTTGATGTTGTTGAGCCAAATGGCAATGCTGAGCAGATTGCCGAATTTGCCGCACCAAACGGAAGTGGTGGATCATACAGCTACGCGGCTGGTATTTATAATCAGAATATGAGTTCCAATGTAGTTTATTTTCCTATCGACTTCAGCAACTGGTATACTCCAGCCGGAGCAAGTTCAGGAATGCCGTCCAGAATTGAGGTGTTGGCTGATATAATGCTCATGTTTGGGTACGTGCCACCTGGACACACAACCGATGTTCCGCAGTACAATAAATTTGCATTGAGCTGTTTCCCAAATCCATTTAATCCCAGTTCAGAAATTCGCTATCAAATGCCAATTGATGGTAATCTGAAAGTTGCAGTTTATAATATTCGAGGTGAAATAGTCGCTTCTCTGTTCGATGACCAGGCTCTTGCAGGTCCTGGAGTATTGAGTTGGGATGGTCGTAGCTCATCCGGTAGTAAGGTTGCTTCAGGTGCTTATTTTATTGAAGCAATTGCTGACAAAAACAGGCTTGTAGAAAAAATAATGCTAGTTAAGTGATAAATTTCTATAAAAAGCATGAGGTTCCCAGAACAGGGAACCTCTGTTTTATAAGAGATATATGTTGGGTATGAGTATTAAGTGTAGTTCTTTGCTGCACTTTGTGTTATGTGACTAATTATTATTATAATTCAAAAATAGTATTGCTCTGCTAACCCTATTAATGTTATACTCTTATGAAGTTGGTGAATATCTCTGGAAAAAGAGGTTTGTTTGTGACCATTGATAATCGATTGCACAAATTTCTAATAATCATTTTTGCTTTGGCTATGGCTGTGCCTGCTATCGCGATTTATGGTGAAGATCCAGTAATCAGCCAGAACTTTGAACTTGATCTTGAATTAGCTAATCCAGAAGAAGATATAGACTGTATTGTTATAATGAAAAACGTCACCCGTGACAAAAGTGGTGATGAAGCACTTTCAATCCCTGAAAGAATTAATCTCTATCGTCGACTTGCGTTTGAGTCTCAGGAACCTTTGATTCGCGAGTTGCGAAATGAACTGGGTACTGAAATAAAAATTGGTGAGCAGTTCTGGGTAAAAAACAGTTTCAGGCTGACAGGTAAGCCTAGAACAATTAAGAGAATCGCCAGGAAAAAAGATATCAAAAAAATCTCTCGTAACGGTGGAATTAGAATGTTTGACGGTTCGCCTGTTCAACTTTCCGGACCGCCACCAGCTGGTATACCGGCAAATATTTTACAGGTTGCATCTCAAAGCTGTTGGGATGTTGGAGTAAACGGTCGAAATATAATTATCGGTCATACTGATACTGGTGTTGATTATGATCACCCTGCTTTAAGTAATTCATTTTCTGGATACTGGTTTGATGCCATAAACGGAGAGCCAAGACCTTATGATGATCATGGTCATGGAACTCATACTATTGGTACTGTACTCGGTGGTGACGGCAATGGCTCATTCCCATATGACATAGGTGTTGCGCCCGAGGCTAAATGGGTTGGCGTCAAGGTAATGAACCAGGATGGAAAAGGTACTTATGAAGAGTGCCTTAAAGGCTTGCAGTTTCTTGCAGAGTTAAAAGCTGAAGTCGATATCAAAATCGTTCTTGGTTCCTGGAGTGTAGATAATAGAAAAGAAGATTTATTCTACGATATTTCCAAAACATTCCTCAGCCTGGATATGTTGCCAATTTTTGCTGTCGGCAACAGTGGTCCTACTGTAGGCACTGCTGAAGTTCCAGCAAATTACCCGACAGTACTGGCTGTTGGCGCAGTTGATCAAAATAATCAGGTAGCATCATTTTCTTCTCGAGGTCCAGCACCTGATCTGGAAGCATGGAATATTTCAGAATTCTGGCTGGACACAGCCTGGCAATTTACAAAACCTGACATGTCTGCTCCTGGCGTCGCTGTTCTTTCGTCTACTCTTGATGATAGCTATGCACTCTGGAATGGCTCTTCAATGGCTGCTCCACATGTAGCTGGAGCTGCTGCATTACTGATAAGCCATGATAGAAGTTTGTCTCCGCGTGATGTTTATGATCTGCTAGCCATTGGTGCAGGAAACAACTTTATGCCGGACAATGAAGTTGGTTGGGGCGTAATAAATATATGGGATTCACTGCTTTTATTGGATCCTTCGCTTAGAGGTAAATCTGAGCCACAACCTGGCAATAAAAAATCGGCAACAGTTATTCGAGCCAGAGCAGAAGCTGGCAAGGGATCACTTGGTTCTCTTGGTAGTTCCGGTAACATCAGATTTGCACTGCCTGCAACTAACGAAATCAGCATCGGTATCTATGATCTCGCGGGTAGATTGGTCAAAACACTTCCTGGTGGGACATATACTTCTGGTGTGCATTCTATTTACTGGAATGGTTATGATAACAGTGGCAGACGGAGTAACGCTGGAGTTTACTTTGTACGCTTATCTGGTGTAGACATGAACCTGACAGGAAAACTGGTGTTGATGCACTAGAGACTACAGTTTTTTTAAAAAGCCCCTGCCGTTGAGGTGGGGGCTTTTTAGTTTGGTTGACGATTCTTGGATATTCCTATCGGAATTGAACTCAGATTGATACCAAAGGAGAGATTATCT
Organism: bacterium; assembly: GCA_018652925.1. Classification (GTDB taxonomy): domain Bacteria; phylum Krumholzibacteriota; class Krumholzibacteriia; order LZORAL124-64-63; family LZORAL124-64-63; genus JABIBH01. The sequence continues at coordinate 13,086 of JABIBH010000287.1, forward strand.
TCTCTATCGGTTCCAACAAAAATCCCTGGTTTGATACCCCAAAATTTTACAAGTCCCGGATAGAGGTTGAGTCGTACTTTGTAGTCTTTTGATTTTGCCAACAACAATGATGCCATCAAAGAGTTGTTGCGGTCATAGAATATTCCGCCAGACAAAGCCAGATTAACCGTATTTGAATGCTCATCAACTTCAATCAGGTTGTCAGCTTTCATTCCGGCACCAAAAGAAACACATCGATCATTATCAAGATGTCTTGACAGGCCCAATTCGGCATGGGTTCCCATATGATAGAACAGGCTCCATTTGTTGCTGCGTGGCAGCTTCCATTTCATAACAAAGTTCTGACCAGTGTTGGCAATAGTGCCGTCGGTTGGATCGATCATTGGCTGGTAAGGCCACTCGGCCATATTCAAAGTTTTGCTGAAAAAATTACATACCTTGTCATTGCTAAAAAGAACGATACTCAACGGATCAAAGAGGTAGAGATCAGCTATTGGATCAGTTGATGGTCTGCCATAACCGGAAGATTCAACCACTTCATTCAAAAAGTGATAAGCAAAGATTGTTGTAACAGCATAGGTTTTGGGGTGACCAAAATCATGGTAATCGAACCACTCGTACATTAATCGATAGCTCATGCCTCCACCAATAAGGTGTTGAGTATAGTTAGGCCAGTACTGAGCATTATTTCTATTAATGCTGATGGGTACAGTTTCACTTATCAGAAAATCGCTCCAGCCCTGATCTCCGATAAGCTCAAAAGGGTGGGTCAGAGAATATTTCAGGTTATCGAAGCCTGTTGTATAATCAAGGTCTATAAGGCTGTTATTGCGGCCAGCCAACTGGAATATTCCAAAACCACCATTTACAATGATATTGATTGGATTAACCAGCGATTCGCTGCCATAGTCATAACCGCGGTAAAAATAATAGGGTTCTGCTTCTGTCTCTTGTGCGAGCGCATTTACAGAAAAAGACCCTATAAGCGCCAGGCAGAGGCTAATAAGTTTTATTTTCGAATTATTCATTTCAGCATTGTAATAAACGGAAAGCAATATTGCCAAACTATTTAGTTTGGATATAATGCTAAATATTCAGATGGTGTTTTCTTAATAAAATCACAATATATCAAAAATATAACAAAATGATAAAAAATGCTTGTATAAATTTGGCAATTACAGTATAATTACGTTAACTTGTTCGAACAGGGTTTAATCTGTTCAAGATTTAAGAGGGGCATCATGCGAACATTTGTGGTTTCAATACTAATTTTAACTTTTAGTTCTTCACTGGCAATTGCTCAATGGTCAAATTCGACTGTTGGTGACTTAGGTGACATAAGCCAGAGCCGTGGTGTGTCCTGGTGTGATTTTGACAATGATGGTGATGAGGATCTGTTTCTTACCAATAATGGAATCAACCATTTGTGGCGTAATGATGGCGAGGATCCACTCGAACCAGGTCAGTGGCTGTTCAATGAAGCTGGACCAGGCGATGGTGCTGGAATAAGCGACGACTCCAGAGCAAGTGTTGCTATTTGGGGTGACTACGACAACGACGGTGACAATGATTTATATCTAGCCAATGATGAAGGAGCAAATGCTCTTTTCCGAAACGATCCTGCCAATCCAGAAGTCCCGGATGATCCAATACGAGTTTTTGTTGATGTAACTACAGGGTTGCTTGGTACAACCAGGTCTACTCAGTCAGTTAACTGGATTGATTATGATAAAGACGGTGACATCGATTTATATATTTCAAATCGTACAGAAAATATACTGATGCGAAATGACGGTGAAGATTTCATGAATCCCGGGTACTGGTTGTTTTCTGATGTTTCAGTATCGTCAGGACTGGACTCAAGCGCAAACACTCAGGGTTCCGCCTGGTGTGATTTTGATAATGACAACGATGTAGATCTCTATCTGGTCAACTACAGTTCAGCCAATGCACTCTTCCGCAATGATGGTGGTACCTTTATTGAAATTGGCGCAAGCGTGGGTGTTGATGATCCTGGTACTGGTAGAAGTGCTTCGTGGGGTGATTTTGATAATGACGGACACTTTGATCTTTATGTAACCAACTACGGTAGCGAAAATAAGCTTTATATGAATATTGGCGGAGTTTTCACAGAAATAGCCGCAGGTGTGGGTGTTGATGATGCTGGAAATAGTCGTGGATCTAGCTGGCTTGACTACGACAACGATGGGAATCTGGATCTGATTGTTGCTAACTCAAATGACGGTTCTGTAACAATCGATAACATATTGTATCACAACGAGGGCGGCCTATTTGTCGCGGTAGTGGATACTGTGATTGCTGATGCAGGTGGTTTTGCATGTACTGTTTCATTGGCTGATTACAATAATGATGGTTTGACTGACTTTTATTTGAGTAACTGGTCGGGCAATCCAAATGCACTGGTTAGAAACGACACTCCAGATACAAACAGTTATTTGAAATTGAAATTGACTGGAAAAACTTCAAACTTGTCCGGATTCGGCACAAGGGTTCAGGTTTGGGCAGGCTCAAGTCTGCAAGCAAAAGATATTATCAGTAGCGATGGCTATTTAACCGGCAATTCACAAATTCTCTCTTTTGGCCTTGGCAGCGCCGCAGTTGTTGACTCTGTTTTGGTAAACTGGACATCTGGTGTATCGCAGTTGCTGACCGATGTAGCAGTAAATCAGCTTTTGCATATTACTGAATCAGGAATTGATACACCGCTGATGTATTCGGAGCCGGTATTTACCGATGGTCTGGAAAATAGCGTTCAATGGACAGACGAGTCCTTAAGTGGAGCTGTTGAATATGAAGTAGTAGCCGCACTGGATGCAAATTTCGATACTATTCAAGATGGAAGTGGTTGGACTGCTGGCACCAATTGGACTTTCACCGCATTGCCTGATAGTGCTACAATCTGGTATCACGTTCATTCTCGTGATATTAAAGGCGTTGTTTCAAGATGGTCGCCATCAGTTTTCTCAACACAGGATAACTCACCACCAGAATCCGAAGCCACGGGACCAGCA